>BBBN01000058.1 GCA_001311585.1 Thermus sp. JCM 17653 | reverse complement strand
CATCTTTTAATAGCGGAAGAATCCACGCGACCGGAAACCAAGACCTCGGATTGCGAAATGTTATGCCAGTAATCCCAAGTTGGCGAATAACGGTCAGGAGGGCCAGCCAGAATAATCCCTATATCGCTTGAATTTAAAACGGCGCTCGGATTGTTATGTCTGCTGTGTTCACTTGATGTGGCGTTTCCTCGGGTGAAAACGACGCCGTCTTCGTCTACCACACTCAAATCAACTTCAAGGAAGCAGATGTGGTGCTCCCGCTTCCGCCGATACGCCATGGGAAAATATGGGGTGTAAGCCAAAGAAACATAAAGATCGTTGCCTCTTTTCGCGTCTTCGTTTTGGGATATTTCATTCCCGCCAGGGATGATTTCCTTCCAAAGCCCATTTTGCCGCAAAAGCTTCTTGCTTTGTAAGCCGTGCTCGGAGATAAACGGCACGTTGAAAATGTGGGTGAAGTGATAAAGACTTTGCACGCCGTTTTTCCTCAGATAGTCAGACTTTCTCATGAGTAAAATGGTATCCAAACCTGTGCCCACCTTCAAGAACCCCGCCGCGTTACCATTCTTAGTGTGGAGCCCTTGAAGCTCGCCCCTGGGGTGCGCCTCCGGGGCCTCACCCCGGAGGGGAGCGTGCGGGTGGAGGACGTCCGCCCCCTGGGAAGCGCCTTCCGAATCGCCTACCGCACCCCCTCGGGCAGGCTGGAGGAGGCCCTCCTCTACCCCGAGGACCTAGCCCGCCTCGAGGCGGAGGAAGAGGCCCGCTTCCCCCTGGACGCCCCCGGGGACCTCTTCCGCCTCGCCGCCGAGGCCAAGCGCATCCAGAACGCCTACCTCTTTGACCCCTGGATGGCGGTGCACACCTCCCTGGTGGAGCCCCTTCCCCACCAGATTGAGGCGGTCTACGGCCACCTGCTCCCCAAAAACCCCCTCCGCTTCCTCCTGGCCGACGACCCCGGGGCGGGCAAGACCATCATGACAGGGCTCTACATGCGGGAACTGGCCCTGAGGGGGGCCCTGGAGCGGGCGCTGGTGGTGGCCCCGGGGGGACTGGTGGTGCAGTGGCAGGAGGAGCTTTGGGAGAAGTTCCGCCTGCGCTTTGAGATCTTCTCCCGCTCCTGGCTGGAAAACAGCCTGGAGAACCCCTTCCGGAAGCACCCCTACTGGCTCGCCCGCCTGGACCAGCTGGCCCGCTTCCCGGAGGTGGCGGAGAGGGCTTTGGAGGTGGACTGGGACCTGGTAGTGGTGGACGAGGCCCACAAGATGTCCGCCACCTACTACGGCCTGGAGGTGAAGGCCACCCAGCGCTACCGCCTGGGCCAGCAGCTTTCCGAGCGGGCCAAGCACTTCCTCCTCCTCACCGCCACGCCCCACCGGGGCAAGGAGGAGGACTTCCGCCTTTTCCTGGCCCTCCTGGACCCCGACCGCTTCGCCGGGAGGCCCAGGCCAGGGAGCCCTCCCTTAGACGCCCAGGGGGTCTGGCTCAGGCGGCAGAAGGAGGACCTGGTGCGCTTTGACGGCACCCCCCTCTTCCCCGAGCGCCGGGCCTACACCGTGGCCTACCGCCTCTCCCCAGAGGAGATGGCCCTCTACCAGGCGGTGACCGCCTACGTGCGGGAGGAGATGAACCGGGCGGAGGCCCTGGAGGAGGGGAGGCGGCGCACGGTGGGCTTCGCCCTCACCCTCCTGCAAAGAAGGCTGGCCTCGAGCCCCCTCGCCCTCTTCCGCTCCTTAGAGCGGCGTAGGAAGCGCCTGGAGGCGAGGCTTTCCGAGGTACGGCGGGGGCTTGCCCCGGGCTTTCCCCTCCTGGAGGAGGAGGACATTGAGGAGCTGGAGGAGTTCCCCACCGAGGAGCTGGAAGGGGCCCCGAGGTCCTGGACCAGGCCACCGCCGCCCGCACCGCGGCGGAGCTGGAGGCGGAGATCCGCACCCTGAAGGCCCTCGAGGTCCAGGCCAAGCACCTCCTTCACAAAGAGCAAGACCGCAAGTGGCAGGAGCTCCGCCGCCTCCTGGAAAGCGACCTCATCCGGGGACGGAAGCTCATCGTCTTCACGGAGCACCGGGACACCCTGGAGTACCTGGAAGGGCGCCTCGGCACCTTCTTGGGCCGCCCCGAGGCGGTGGTGAGCCTCCACGGGGGGCTTTCCCGGGAGGAGCGCCGCCTCCGCCAGGCCCGCTTCACCCAGGACCCCAAGGTGGAGATCCTGGTGGCCACGGACGCCGCCGGGGAAGGGGTGAACCTGCAGCAGGCCCACCTCCTGGTGAACTACGACCTTCCCTGGAACCCGGCCCGGCTGGAGCAACGCTTCGGGCGCATCCACCGCATCGGCCAGAGGGAGGTCTGCCACATGTGGAACCTAGTGGCGGAGAACACCCGGGAGGGCGAGGTCTACCTCCGCCTCCTGGAAAAGCTGGAGGAGCAGAGCCGGGACCTGGGGGGACGGGTGTTTGACGTCTTGGGCCAGCTCTTCCAGGACCAGCCCCTCAAGGAGCTCCTCCTGGAGGCCATCCGCTACGGGGAGGATCCGGAGGTCCGGGCGAGGCTCTTTCGGAAGGTGGAAGGGGCGGTGGACCGGGAAAGGCTTCTTTCCCTCCTGGAAGGGGCCCTGGCCAAGGAGGTCCTGGACCCCAAGCGCCTAAAGCACCTCCGGGAGGAGATGGAGCGGGCCGAGGCCAGGAGGCTTCAGCCCCACTACCTCACGAGCTTTTTCCGGGAGGCCCTGGAGAGGCTTGGGGGAAGCATCTACCTGCGGGAGGCGGGGCGGATGGAGGTGGCCTACGTGCCCCCAGGGTGCGGAAGCCTGGGGTGCTCCGGCAGTACACCCGGGTCACCTTCCACAAGGACCGGGTGAGCCTCCCGGGGAAGCCCCAGGCGGACTTCCTGGTCCCCGGCCACCCCCTCCTGGACGCGGTGCTGGAGGGGGTGCTGGAGGCCTGGGGGGAGTACCTGGAAAGGGGGACGGTCCTGGTGGACGAGAACGCCACGAAGCCCCGCCTGGTCTTGGCCCTGGAGCACGAGGTGGAGGACGCCCAGGGGCCCGTTTCCCGGAGGCTCCTCTACGTGGGGGTGGGCCTTACGGGGGAGGTGCGGGCCGAGGGGCCAGCCCCCTACCTGGACCTGCGCCCCGCCACGGAGGAGGAGCGGCGCCTTGGCCTGGAGCTCGCAGGCCGCCTGGACCTCCCCGGGCTCCTGGATAAGGCGGAAATCTACGCGGTGGAGCGCCTGGCCCGGGAGCACCTGGAGGAGGTGCGGAGCCTGCGGGAAAGGGAGGTGGACCGCACCCTGAAGGCGGTGCGGGAGCGCCTCCTTTCGGAGATCTGGTACTGGGATGGCCGGGCCGCAGAAGAGGAGAAGAAAGCCCAGGCAGGTAAGGCGGTGGCCAAGGCGCGGGCGGAAGGGGCGAGGCGTCGGGCCGAGGAGCTCCGCGAGCGCCTCAGGCGAAGGGAAGAGGAGCTCCTGAAGGCGAAGCACCTCCGCCCCCTTCCCCCCAGGCTCACCCAGGCCATCTGGGTCATCCCTCCCCTGGCCCAAGGGCCTCCGGCCTCGAGGAGGAGGCCCGCAGAAGGCTAGAGCGCCTAGCGGTAGAGGCGGTCTTGCGGGCGGAGCGCCTGCAGGGCCACGAGCCCCGGGAGATGCCCCCGGGCTGGCCCGGCTACGACATAGAGTCCCGCCTTCCCGACGGGTCCTTGAGGTTCCTCGAGGTCAAGGGCAAGGGCCCGGGCTCCGGGGTGGTCACCCTCTCGCGCACCCAGATCCTCACCGGGCTCAACAAGCCGGAAAGCTGGTTCCTGGTGGTGGTGGAGACCGACGGCGAGCGGGCCCTAAGGGCGCACTACATCCCGGCCCCCTTCCAGCGGGAACCGGACTTCGCCGCCACCAGCGTGAACTACGATCTCGCCGAGCTTCTGGCGCGGGCGCGATGGAGCGTGGAGCTCTAGACCGGGGCCCCCGGAGGCTACTCCAGGAGCTCCCGGAGTTCCCTAAGCTTTTCCTCCACCAGGGCGCGCTTCTTCGGGGGATGGCCTCGAGGTCCAGCCGCAAGAGCCTCTCCCCCACCTCCCGGTACCAAGGCTTGGGGGCTTTCTCCTTCTTAAGGGCCTCCCGCACCCTGGCCTTGAGCTCCCGCAAGGAAAGCCCCGCCCTGGCCTCCTCCAGGAGGGCCCGCCTCAGGGCCTCGTCCCGCACCTTCTTGAGCTCCAGGGCGGCGGTGTAGGGAATCGCCCCTTCCTCCAGGGCCCTCTTCAGGTCCTCGGGGAGCTTGAGGAGAGGAAGGCGGTTCTGCACGAAGGACTCCCAAGACATGCGGCCCAAGGCCTTGAAAAGCTCCTCCACCTCCGGGCCTCGGGGCTACCCATAACGTTATGGGTAGCTTTACCCCTCCTCTCGTTCTGCATCCGGTGGAGGAGCCCCACCACCTCCTCCCGGCTTTTCCCCAAGTCTTCCGATAGGAGGTCCAGCACCCCCAAGGTCTCCTCGTAGGGGTTCAGGTCCTCCCGCTGCAGGTTCTCCACCAGGGCGAGGAGCCTCGCCTCCTTTTCCGAGAGGTCCAGGACCCGGACCGGGACTTCCTCGATGCCCGCCATCCGGGCCGCCCGGTAGCGCCTTTCCCCGGCCACGATGGCGTACCTCCCGTCCCCGAGGGGGCGCACCAGGAGGGGCTGGAGAATCCCCTTCTCCCGGACGCTTTCGGCGAGGGCCTCGAGGCCCTCGAAGCGCTTTCGGGGCTGGGGGGAGGGGACGAGGGCGGAGAGGGGCACCACCTCCGTCGTAGAAGCCTCCCCCTTGGCAGCAAGGCCCATGGCCTCACGGAACATGCGCTCCATAACGCCCATCTAAACCACCTCCTCCTGAGCCCGGACGCCCGCCTGAGACAAGAAGGCCTCCGCCAGGGCCCGGATCTCTCCCAAAAGCCGCTCGTCCCCCACCGCATGGATAGGCAGGGCCCGGTCTATGGCCTCCTTGTAAGGACCTGGGCGGTAGGAAAGGGCTGGAGCCAGGGGGGCGATGGCGGCCGCCTCTTCCAAAAGCAGGCGAACCTTTTTGTCCTGGGCCGTCCGGCCGTCGTACTTGGTGGGAATCAAGAGGCGAATAAAGGTAACCACCTCCGGTGAGAGAAAGCGCAGGGCCCGAAGGGTGCGGAGGTAGTCCTTACTCACCTCCACCACGCGCGAAGCGCCTGAACCCCCTTAGCGCTGGTCTCCACCGGGACCAAAAGCCCTTCCCCCGCAAGGGCGGCCATACCCGCTATGGGACCAAGGGAGGGAGGGGAATCGATAAGAACGAAGTCGTAGCGCTCCAAGGCCTCGCTTTCCATCAACGCGGTGCGAAGCAAGACCATCCCGAGGCTCTTGGCGGGGATGAGCACCTCGGCCATGGCCAGATTCATGTTGGCGGGGACAAGGCCTAGTGTTACTCCTCCCACCTCCAGCCGGCGGGGCTCCGGCAGTCCCTTCCCCTCCACCACGGCGAGGAGGGTCTCCCGGTCTTCCACCTCGGACAAGTCCACACCCAGCCAGGCAGAGAGGTTCGCCTGGGGGTCAGCGTCCACCAAGAGGACCCGGTACCCCCTCGAAGCCAGCTCAAACCCCAGATCCCGGGCCAAGGAGGTCTTTCCCGCTCCCCCGGCATGGGTAAAGAGGGTGAAGACCCGGCCCCTCCCTCCCCCATCCCCCTCGTCTTCCACGGGGATGTACCAGTAGCGTCCCAGGCGCATGGCCCGAAGCCGCCCCTCGCGAATGTAGAGGCGCAACGTGCTGAGGGGGATCCCGGTACGCCGGGCGTATTCAGGCAGGGGGATCAGCTTGGTTTGCCCCATGAGGCAATGCTAATGGCCTAAAAGGCATCCTGTCAATGCCCTGAAACGTCCCCTCGGAAACTCCCGGCGCTTGACCTCCCGGTGTTTCTGAATTTCCGATATACTGAAACCGTGAAGACCCTCATCTCCCTTTCCAAGCGGGGGCAGGTCACCCTCCCCGTGGAAGTCCGGCGCGCCCTCGGGCTAAAGCCAGGGGACCCCCTGGTGGTGCGGATAGAGGAGGGGCGGGTCGTCCTCGAGCCGGCGGTGGTGCTACCTGTGGAGATTTACACCGAGGAGAGGCTCCAGGAGTTCGCCGAGAACGCTCGCGTGTCCCAAGAAGACCTGGATGCCTTCCGCCAAGCCTGGGGTCTCTAAAAAGGCGCTCATCTTCCTCGACGCCAACATTCTTTTCTCGGCCAGCTTAGGAGGAGAGGTGTTTGAGGTCATCTGGCAGGGGGCGAGAAAGAAGCGCTACCGGCTGGCTACAAGCCTTACTGCCTTCTAGAGGCCAGAAAAAAACCTCCTCCGGAAGCGGCCTATGGCCCTCCGTGAGCTGGAGGCTAAGCTCGAGGTAGTGACCCTGGTCCCGGAGGCCGAGGGCGCCCCCTGGATGGAGTCCTTGGTGCCCGAGAAGGATCTTCCCGTTTTGGCGGCCGCCGTGGCTGCGGGCGCCTCCGTCCTCCTCACGGGCGATACTCGCCACTTCAAGCACCTGATGTCCCGTCAAGACCTGCCCCTAAAGGTCCTTACGCCCCGCGACTTCATCCTCACCTTCCGGCCCGGAAGCTAGAGGAGTGGGAAGCTTCCTGCCCGACACGGACCTTACCGCTCCACCAGATGGGCCACCCCCTTCCTACCCACCCTCGCCCACGCCCCGGAAGGGGAGCTCCAGGACCCAGGGACACGGTGGGCTCAACCCGGCTCCTCCGCACGCCCCGTGTTATGCCCTTTCTCTATGCGCCCAACCGTTCACATCCCCGAGGACCTGGCCCGCCTCCACCGCCAGGCGGCGGAGAACGAGGGGAAGTCCATGAGCGCCCTCACCGCCGAGGCCCTGGAGGCCTACCTCAAGGAGCGCGGCTTTACTGGGCCACCACCACCCGGCCCGCCACGGGGGAGCGCACCTCCTCCACCCACCGGGCGATGGGCTCCCCCTCTTTCACCCGGTCGCCGGGCTTGACCAGGAGCCTTGAAAGGGAGAGGGTCGGCGCCGGGGCTGGCTCAGGTGAGGGCTACGTCGCAAGGGAGTGGCTTGGCAGACAAGACAGTATCATGGTAAAGGGGGTGCTCACGATCTTGCCGCATGGCACCCCCTCTTTTTTCACACCCCAGGGGTTGGGGTCAAGTAGCACACGAAGGGATGAGAGCTTGACGGGAAAGGAGCCAGGGGGTAAAGTGAGCTTACCGACCGGTCGGTGGGGTATGCTGACGACCACCAGGGACCGCATCCTTGAAGAAGCCGCCAGGCTCTTCACCGAGAAGGGCTACGAGGCCACCAGCGTCCAGGACATCGCCCAGGCCCTGGGCCTTTCCAAGGCCGCCTTGTACCATCACTTCGGGAGCAAGGAGGAGATCCTTTACGAGATCAGCCTCCTGGCCCTAAAGGGCCTGGTGGCGGCGGGGGAGGAGGCCCTTAAGATCCCAGATCCCAAGGAGGCCCTCCTCCGCTTCATGGAGGGCCATGCCCGCTATTTCGAAGAGAACTACCCCTTCTTCGTCACCATGCTCCAGGAGATCAAGAGCCTTTCCCCGGAAAACCGCCTGAAGACCATCGCCCTCCGCGACCGGCACGAGGCCAACCTGCGGGCGATCCTGAGGCGCGGGGTGGAGAAGGGCGTCTTCCGGGAGGTGGACGTGGCTGGCGGGGCGGGCGGTGCTCTCCATGCTCAACTGGATGATCCGCTGGTTCCGGCCCGGGGGGCCATGCGGGCGGAGGAGGTGGCGCGGGGGTACTACGACCTGATCCTAAGGGGGTTGGAGCGTGGAAGTGCCTGAACACAAGGAGATCCGGGAGCTCGCCCGGAGGTTTCTTGCCGAGCGGGGCGGGGCGCTTAGGGCCTACGAGGAGGAAGAGGCCTTCCCCTGGCCCCTGGTGGAGGAGATGGCGGGGCTTGGCTTCCTCGGGGTCTTCGTCCCCGAGGCGCTGGGGGGAGCGGGGCTGGACTTCTTCGCCTACCTCGCCCTCTTGGAGGAGATGGGGGGGTGGGCCTCCTTGCGCTCCATCCTCTCCGTGCAGCAGAGCCTGGTCCTCACCCCCCTCCTCGCCTACGGCACCGAGGCCCAGAAGGCCCGCTACGTGCCCCGCCTCGCCCGGGGGGAGGTTCTGGGGGCCTTCGCCCTCACCGAGCCCGAGGCCGGGTCGGACGCGGCAAGCCTCAGGACCCGCGCCCACCGGGACGGGGACTTTTACGTGTTGGAGGGGCAGAAGACCTTCATCTCCCACGCCAACGTGGCCCAGGTCTTCCTCGTCTTCGCCAAGACCGAACCCGAGAAGGGGGCCAAGGGGATCACCTGCTTCCTGGTGGAGCGGGAAGACGGGGTGAGGACGAGCCCTTGAAGGGGAAGCTGGGCCTAAAGGCGGCGGACACGGGGATGGTCTTTCTGGACGGGGTGCGGGTGCCCAAGGGCCGGGTCCTGGGGAGGGAGGGGGAGGGGTTTAGGATCGCCCTTTCCACCCTGGACACGGGGCGCATCTCCCTGGCGGCGGGGGCGGTGGCTCATGCAACGGCCCTGGACCTCTCCCTGGCCTACGCCAAGGAGAGGAGGCAGTTCGGCAAGCCCATCGCCCAGTTCCAGCTAGTCCAGGAGCACCTGGCCGCCATGAAGCTGGACCTCGAGGCCGCCCGCCTCCTCACCTACCGGGCCGCCTGGAAGAAGGCCAAGGGGGAGGCCTACACCTTAGAGGCCAGCCTGGCCAAGCTCTTCGCCTCCGAGGCCGCCAACCGGGTGGCCTACCGGGCCATCCAGGTACACGGGGGGTACGGCTTCTTTGAGGAGTACGAGGTGGCGAGGCTCTACCGGGACGCCCGCATCCTCACCCTCTACGAGGGGACGAGCGAGGTGCAGAAGCTCATCATCGGGGCCCACCTCACGGGGATGCGGGCTTTCTAGGAGGAGAGGGTGGCGGCGAAGCTTTCCGTAAGGCCCTCTACCCCAGGCGGGTGCGCTGATGGGAAGGCTTTCAGGGAAGACCATCCTGGTCACGGGCGCGGCGGGCGGCATCGGGCAGGCGGCCTTGGAGCTCTTCGCCCGGGAGGGGGCGAGGCTGGTGGCCGTGGACCGGGA
>BBBN01000057.1 GCA_001311585.1 Thermus sp. JCM 17653 | reverse complement strand
GCTGAGGAGGGCGTAGGGGAGGAGCTTGGGGGATAGGAGCTCCTTCCGGAAGGAAAGCCCCACCAAGACCCGGCGGCGAGCTGTACGGCGAGGTCCAGGCCCTTGGGGATGGGGGCGGGGGAGGCGAGGAGCTGGTGGAGGCCCGTGCCCAGCATGGCCCCCACCACGGCCCCGCCCGGAAGGCCCAGGCGGTAAAAGAGAAGCCCAAGGAAGACCCCGCTCAAGGAGGCGCGCAGGAGGTCCATGGGGTTATGGTATGCTTCCCCCCAACCATGAAGCGGCTTTTGCGCGGTCTGGCTTGGCTTTTGGGCTTGGGGCTTCTCCTGGTCCTTCTCCTGGCCCTTTCGGGGTACCTCTACCTGAGGTCCTCCCTGCCCCAAGGGGAGGGCCGCATCGCCCTGGAGGGGCTTTCCGCCCCGGTGGAGGTGGTGCGGGACGAAAGGGGGGTGGTGCGGATCCGGGCGGCGACGCTTAAGGACCTCTTCTTCGCCCAGGGCTTCGTCCACGCCCAAGAGAGGCTCTGGCAGATGGAGTTCCAGCGCCGGGTGGGCCAGGGGCGGTTGAGCGAGGTCCTGGGGGAGGCCACGCTTCCCCAGGACCGTTTCCTCCGCACCTGGGGCTTCTACCGCGCGGCCGAGGCGGCTTACCAAAGGCTCTACCCCGAGGAGAAGGAGGCGGTGGACGCCTACGCCGCCGGGGTGAACGCCTTCTTGGCCTCTGGGGCCCCCTTGCCGCCGGAGTTCACCCTCCTCGGCTTCCGCCCCGAGCCCTGGACGGGCCCCGACGTTTTGGTCTGGGCCAAGATGATGAGTTACGACCTCTCGGGGAACTGGGAGGAGGAGCTTTTGCGCCACCGCCTCCTCGCCCGGGGGGTAAGCCCGGAGAGGCTTCTTGAGCTCCTGCCCCCCTACCCCGAGGACGCCCCCACCGTCTTGCGCGCGGAGGACCTGAGGCTTCCCCTCAAGCGGGAGGAGGCGCCCTCCGCCCTCCTCCAGATGGCCCCGCCCCGCTACCTGGAGGCCAGCAACAACTGGGTGGTGGCGGGAAGCCGCACCGCCACGGGCAAGCCTTTCCTGGCCAACGACCCCCACCTCGCCCTCCAGGCCCCGAGCCTCTGGTTCCTCATGGCCCTCGAGGCCCCGGGGCTTAGGGCCATCGGGGCCACCCTGCCCGGCCTCCCCGGCATCGTCATCGGCCGCAACGAGCGCATCGCCTGGGGGGTGACCAACGTGGGGGCGGACGTGCAGGACCTCTACCTCCTGGAGGAGGTGGAAGGAAGGGGCTACCGCTACAAGGGGAGGGTCGTCCTACGGGGTGCGGGAGGAAAGGATCCGGGTGAAGGGGGGAAAGGAAGAGGTGTTGAGGGTGCGGGAGGCGGTTTACGGCCCGGTGATCACCGACGCCTGAAGGACCCTCCCCAAACCCCCATGGCCCTCCGCTGGGTGAGCCTGGACCCGGAAGACCACATCCTCATGGCCTTCCTGGGGGTGAACCGGGCCAGGAACTGGGACGAGTTTCAAAAGGCCTTGGAGCCCTACTCCGCCCCCAGCCAGAACTTCGTCTACGCCGACGTGGAGGGCAACATCGGCTACATCGCCCCGGGGAAGTTCCCCATCCGCAAGGAGGGGCACACGGGGATGGTCCCGGTGCCGGGAAACGGGGAGTGGGACTGGCTGGGTTACCGGAGGCCCGAGGAGTGGCCCCAGGCCTTTAACCCCCCAAGGGGCTATATCGTCACCGCCAACCACAAGGTGACCCCCAAGGGCTTCCCCTACGCCCTCACCTACGACTGGGCCGAGCCCTACCGGGCGGAGCGCATCGAAGAGCTCCTCCTCGCCAAGGAGAAGCTTTCCCTGGAGGACATGAAGGCCATCCAGCAGGACCAAAAAAAGCCTCCTCTACCGCGACTTCCGCCCCGTCTTGGAGCTCCTCGCACCCCTTTCGGAGAGGAGCCGGGCCTGGAGGGAGCGGCTTCTCGCCTGGGACGGGACCATGGCCCCCACTTCCCAGGAGGCCTTGGTTTTCGCCCTCTGGTACGCCGAGCTCACCCGGCTTCCCGAGAGGGAGGTGGGGGAGGCCTACTGGGACGAGCCCCGCTACCTCCTGAAGGCTCTAAAAGAGGGGGATAAGAACTGCGACCAGCCGGAGACCGAGTACCAGGAGTCCTGCCTGGACTACGCCGCCCTCGCCCTGGAACGGGCCTTGGACCGGAAGGAGGCCCTAAGGGCCCGGGCCTGGGGGGAGGTCCACCGGGCCCGCTTCCCCCACGCCGTCCTCACCCACACCCCCCTAAAGCGCCTCTCCGACCGGGAGGTGGCCTTTGGCGGCGACCGCTACACGGTGAACGTGGGGCCCTTTGACCCCGAAACCCTCGCCATGGGCCACGGGCCCAGCTACCGCCAGATCGTGGACCTTTCGGACATGGAAAACTCCCTCTTCGTCCACCCTATGGGCCAGTCGGGCCACCTCTTTTCCCCCCACTACGCCGACCTCCTGGCCCTCTGGTGGCGCGGTGATTACCTCCCCATGCGCTTTGGGGCTCCTTTGGGGAGGACGCTCCTTCTGGAGCCTCTTCCTCCGCCTTGAGGGCCTCCGCCGGGGCCCAGCCTAAGCCTTGGCGCTTGGCGTGGGTGGAGGCCAGGCTGGCGAGCTTTAGAAGGTCGTCGGCCGTGGCCGAGGGGTTGGCCGGCACCCGTCCTTGCCGTCGCCTCCCTCCGGCCACGCCCACGGAGAAGCTCACCCTTTCCCCTTCCACTTCTAAGGGCTGCAGAAGCTCGGGAAGGGCGGGGAGAAGGACCTGTCGGGGCCGAGGAAAGACCAAGGCGAACTCGTCCCCCCCGTAGCGGTAGGCCTCCCCGCCCAGGTCTTGGGCGAAAGCCTTCAGCCGCCGGCCCAAGGCTTTTAGGACCCGGTCCCCAAAGGGGTGGCCGTTTTCCTTGTTGAGGCGGCCAAAGTCGTCTAGGTCCACGAAGAGGAGGGTGGGGTCCTTCCCCTGGGCCAGGAGGCTTTCCAGGTGGTGGCGCAAAAGGTCGGCCCGCGGGAGGCCGGTGAGGGGGTCAAAGTGCTGGCCCAGGGCGAAGGCCAGGGCTCCTTGGGTGAGGATCCCGAGAAGCACTCCGTTCCGCATGACCAAAAGCCGCTCCAGGCCCTTGGCCTCCATCAGGCTCTTGGCCTCCAGGAGGCTTGCCTCTGGGGAAATCGCCACCGGGGGTCCTTTGAGCACGTCCACCACCAGGCGGTTGGGGTGGGCCCCGCAGAGGTCGCGGCTGGTCACCACCCCCAGGACCTGGCCGTCTTCCACCACTACAAGGCTGCCTACCCGCAGCTGGGCCATAAGCCGGGCGGCCTCCCGCACGCTCGTCCAAGGGTCCACCCGAAAGGGATCCGGGGCCATGACCTCCGCTACCCGGAGCATTGGTAGCTAGTCTAACCGGATAGTTCTTCCTGTGTGAAGCACCACTTCTACCTGAGCTCGCACCACTTGTTCCTCGGAAAGGAGAGGAGCAAGCTCTTCCAGGAGCACCTCCTCGATGGCTTCAGGCGCCAGGGCCTGCAGAAGGCTTTTCCGAACTAGAAAAGCTTCCACTGGCCCCTTCTCCACCTTAAGGAGGGTGAACTGGCCGGGAGCCAGGCTTTCCGCCATGCGCCGCGCCGCTTCGGGGCCGATGGGGGCATGGCGTCCGATGAGGAGGACGTCCCATAGGGGCGGGATCTCAAAAAGCTGGCCGCTTATGCGGAGTTCCAGCTGCCGTTTAGAGGGGGTGTTTTTCTTGGCCATCGCCCCAAGTTTACTTCTCCTCCCCGTTCTCCAGCTTCTGGAAGTGCTCCAGGGCCTCCCGCACCTTCTCGTGCACCCAGTAGGCCCTGCGCCCGAAGAGGAGCTCCACCGCCTCGTCCACCTCCTCCACGGCGTAGAGGTGGAAGACGCCCTTCTCCACCGCCTCCACCACCTCCTCCCGTAAGGTGAGGTGGGGGAGGTTGGCCTTGGGCAGGACCACCCCCTGGGTGCCGGTGAGGCCCAGGGTCTGGCAGACGCGAAAAAAAGCCCTCCACCTTTTCCGCCACCCGGCCCACGGCGAGGACCCTTCCCGTCTGGTCTATGGCCCCGGTCACCGCCAGGTCCTGCCTCAGGGGAAGGCCGGAGATGGCGGAAAGCACCGCCAGTAGCTCGGCGAGGCCCGCCGAGTCCCCCTCGAGGCCCCCGTAGCTCTGCTCAAAGACCAGGCTCACCGTGGCGGAGAGGGCCCCGAGCTGCGCATAGGTGCCCCGCAGGTACCCCGCCAGGGTGAGGACGGCCTTGTGGAAGACCTGGCCCCCCAGGCCCACCTCCCGGTCAATGGAGAGCACCCCCTCCCGCCCCGGCCCCGCCTGGGCGGTGATGCGCACGGGGCGGCCCATGGGGAGGGGGCCCTCCACCACCACCAGGCCCTTCACCTCCCCCACCCGCTCTCCCTGGACTTCCAGGGCCACCACCCCTTCCCGGATTTCCTCCAGGTAGAGCTCCTCTTCCAGGCCGAAGCGCTCCTCCCTGGACCTCACCGCCTCCCGCACCGCCTCCTTGTCCACGGGGGCCTTGAGGCTCTGGGCTTCCCGCGCCAGGTCCAGAAGGCGGTAAAGCCGGGCGTCTAAGCGCTCCCGGTGGCCGGCCAGGCGCCTTGCCTCGTCCGCCAGGGCGGCCAGGCCCTCGGGGGTGAGGGGGACGCCCTCGGCCTCCAGGAACCCTCCCAGGTAGGCCAGGTTCTCCTCGGTGTAAGGGATTTCCGGGCTAAACTCCACTCGGAAAGGGAAAAGCTCCAGAAACTCCTCGTCCTCCTCCAGGAAGGCCATGACCTCCGGGGGGCCCACCAGGAAGACCTGGGCTTTGAGGGGGGCGGGCTTGAGCCAGGGGCCTTTGACCTCGGGCCTGGGGGTGAGGGGCTCCACCTCCCCGGTGGCCAGGGTCCGCTTGAGGAGGGGGTAGCTTCCGAGCTCCAGGACCCGGTGGGCCTCGAGGACCAACACCCCCCCCGTGGCCCGGTGCAAGGCCCCGGGGCGGAGAAGCCCCAGGTGGGTGGTGAGGACCCCTTCCCGGGCCTCGTACTCCAAGTGGCCGAAAAGCCTTTCCGGGATGGGGTTGGGCTCGTAGACCACCCGGTCGCCCCCCGCCACCAGGAGGTGGGGGAGGAGGCTAAAGGCCAGGGGCTCTTCCTCCAAGGCCGCGGCCCGCAGGAGGGTTTCCAGCACCCAGTCCACGTAGGCCCTGGCCTCGGGGAAGCGTTTCTTGAGCCCCTCCGCCTTGGGCGAGAGGAAGCGCTCGGCGAAGCTCCGCCTCAAGGCGGCCACCTCCGCCTGGGCCTTCTGCCGGGCCTCCACGTAGGCCAGGACCGTCTCCTCCAGCCTGGCGGAAAGCTCCGGGGGCAGGGGGCCTTGGCCGGAGAGCTTGAGGCTTTCCTCCCCTTCCTCCAGGACGAAGCCGTGGGACTTGGCCTCTTTGCCCAGGGCCTCCAGAAGGGCCTCGGCCTCCCTTTGGTAGCGGGCCTCCACCAGGCTTTTGGCGTAGAGAAAGCCCTTTTCCCGGAAGAGGGCCGGGGTGAACTCGGAGAGTAGGGCCTCCACCTCCTCCAGGAGGGCCCGGCCTTCTCCCTCGGGGAGGAGGAGGGGGAAGCTTCCTCCCCCAGGGGGAGGTAGACCAGCTCCTCCTTGGGGAAGGCGCGCCCCTTGAGGTAGGCGAGGAGGCGCTTGCGCTTGCCAAGCCGCTTGGGCCCACCAAATAGCCGTGCCCGCCCTGGCGGAAGGCGGCCTCGAGGGCCTTCAGGGCCCGCTCCTGGCCGAAAAAGGGCGGGGCGGGTTTGGGCCTCGTGGGGGGGGTGAACCAGCGCAGGGCAGAAACCCTCATCGGGCCCACTATACCCGGGCCTTTGTCCCGGGGGTCCTAGGGTAAACTACCGGCAAAGGGGGATTCCATGGTCAAGGTGGAGGTCTTGGGGATGATTCTCGCCGGGGGGCAGGGAAGCCGCCTTTATCCCCTCACCGCCAAGCGGGCCAAGCCCGCCGTGCTTCGGGGCCAAGTACCGCATCATTGACTTCGTCCTGAACAACTTTGTGAACTCGGGGATCTACGCCATCTACGTCCTAACCCAGTACAAGGCCCAGTCCCTCACCGAGCACATCCAACGCTACTGGCGCTTCGGGGCCTTCTTGGAGGACCACTTCATCCTCCTGGTGCCCGCCCAGATGTACCGGTACGAGGAGCTTGGGCCCGTCTGGTACCGGGGCACCGCCGACGCCATCTACCAAAACCTGCACCTGGTGCAGAACCATGCCCCCGAGGAGGTGGCCGTCTTTGGGGGGGATCACATCTTCAAGATGAACGTGCGCCACATGGTGGAGTACCACCGGGAAAAGCGGGCAGACATCACCATCGCCGCCTACCCCGTGCCCGTGGAGGAAGCGGGCCGCTTCGGTGTCTTGCAGGTGGACGAGGAGTGGCGCATCACCGAGTTCCAGGAAAAGCCCAAGGTCCCCAAGCCCATCCCCCAGAGGCCCCACCTGGCCCTGGCCTCCATGGGGAACTACATCTTCCGCACGGAGGCCCTCTTTGAGCTCCTGGAGGCCGACGCTCGGGACGAGACCAGTGCCCACGACTTCGGCAAGGACGTGATCCCCCGGGCCCTGAAGGAGGGGTACAGGGTCTACGCCTACGACTTCCACCGCAACCCCATCCCCGGCCAGGAGGGCCCCAACCTCTACTGGCGGGACGTGGGCACCCTGGACGCCTACTACGAGGCCAGCATGGATCTGGTGAAGGTGGTCCCCGAGTTTGACCTCTTCAACCCCGAGTGGCCCCTCCGCACCGCCAACCTCTTCAGCCCTCCCGCCAAGTTCGTCCACGAGACCGGGGAGCGGGTGGGGCGGGCCTTAAATAGCCTTCTCGCCGGCGGGGTCATCGTGAGCGGGGGGACGGTGCGGGAGTCGGTCCTCTTTCGCCGGGTGCGGGTGAACTCCTACAGCCTCGTGGAGCGCTCCGTGCTCTTCGACGACGTGGAGGTGGGGCGCTACTGCCGCATCCGGAACGCCATCGTGGACAAGAACGTGAAAATCCCCCCCACACCGAGATCGGCTACGACCTGGAGCTGGACCGCGCCCGGGGCTTCACCGTCACCCCCGAGGGCGTGGTGGTGGTGCCCAAGGCTACCGCTTCTAGCCATGGAGAAGCACCCCGGCAAGCTCTTCTACCGCCTTACCCGCTTGAGCCCGGGAGACGAGCTCCCCCTAAAGCGGAGGCCTAAGGCCAAGGTCTACGCCAACCCCCTGGAGACCCAGGCCCTGCCCCCCTTCCGGGGGGAAGGGGGTCCCCCCTTGTTTCGCGCCATGGCCCATCTGAAGCCCCTTCTTCCCGAGGTGGGCTCGGCCCTCACCTTGAAGGACCTTTCCCAGGTGCTTTATCCCCTGGCGGAGCGGGAGGGGCGCCGGGGATTCCCCTCGGCGGGGGAGGCCTACCCCCTCGAGGCCTACCTGGTGGCCTTCCGGGTGGAGGGGGTGTTTCCCGGGGTCTACCACTACTTTCCCAAGGAGCACCAGCTCTTCCAGATCTCCCCCCGGGCCGAGGCGGCCCCGTGTCCGAGGCCCTTATGGGCCTGGCCTTGGAAAGGGTGGCGGCCCTCCTTGCCTTCACCCTGGTACCGGAGAGGAGCGAGGCCTTGTACGGCCTTAGGGGGTACCGCTATGCTCTTTTAGAGGCAGGCTACGCCGCGTCCCTCGCCTTGCTCGCCGCGGTGGGCCAAGGTCTGGCCGCCTACCCCGCGGAAACCTTTTACGACGAGGAGGTGGCGCGGCTTCTGGGATTGCCGGAGGGGGAGTATCCCGGGGTGGTGCTGGTTCTGGGGCGGTGAGTATTCGGGGAAACATTATGGGAAGGATTCTCTTGGTGGAGGACGACCCCCAGGTGGGCGAGTTGGTGAAGCGCTTTTTGGAAAAGGAGGGGTTCCAGGTCCACTGGGTCCGCTCGGGGAGGGAGGCTCTGGACCGGGTGTGGGAGGGGGCGAGGCCGGACCTGGTGGTCCTGGACCGGGGCCTACCGGATGTGGAGGGGTTAGAGGTCTTGAAGGAGCTCCGTTCCCTGGACCCTCTCCTTCCCGTCCTGCTCCTCACGGGGCGGGCGGACGAGGACAGCCGGGTGGAGGGGCTTTTGGAGGGGGCGGACGACTACCTGGGCAAGCCCTTTTCCCTCAAGGAGCTCCTCGCCCGCCTCAAGGCCCTCTTGCGCCGGTCCGGGAAGGAGGGGAGGCGGCGCTTCGGGCCCTTGGAGCTGGACCTGGAGGGGCGGCGGGCCTACCTGGAAGGGGAGCCCCTAAGGCTTTCCCCCACGGAGATGAGCCTGCTTTTGGCCCTGGCCCAGGCCCCGGGCCGGGTCTTCACCCGGGAGGAGCTTGTGGAAAGGGTCTGGGGCCCGGACTTTGAGGGAAGCGAGCGGGTGGTGGACGCCTACATCCGCCTCCTCCGTAAGAAGCTCCGGGACGACCCCCTGGCCCCCCGCTTTATCGAGACGGTGGTGGGCTTGGGATACCGCTTCCTGGGGGAGTAGTGGAGCGGGTCTTCGCCTACGGGACCTTGAAGCGGGGGGAGAGGAACCACCCCCTGGTGGCCCCCTACCTCCGCCGGGTCCTTCCCGGCTTTGTGGAGGGATTCCACCTTTATCACCTTCCCCGGGGCCCCCACCGCCCCTACGCCTACCCCGCCATGGTGCCGGGGGAGGGGAGGTCTATGGGAGGTGCTTTGCCTGGCCTCCGAGGCCCTTCCCCTTTTGGACGCCCTGGAGGAGGAGGGGGAGGAGTACCGGCGGGTGCGGGTGCGGGTGGAGACCGAGGAAGGGCCCCTGGAGGCTTGGGCTTACCTCTACCTGGGCGGCCTCGAGGGGGCCCTGCCCCTTCCCCAGGGGGTCTGGAAGGGGGGGGAGTGATGCGCGTGCTCCACGTGGCCCCCGAGGCCTACCCCCTGGTGAAGGTGGGGGGGCTGGCCGAGTGGTGGGGGCCCTTCCCAAGGCCCTGAAGCCTCTGGGGGTGGAGGCCTGTGTCCTCCTCCCCTGGCACGGGGGGCTAGAGGCCAGGCGGGTCGGGGAGGTGGC
>BBBN01000056.1 GCA_001311585.1 Thermus sp. JCM 17653 | reverse complement strand
GGCGGCCCGGGAAGGGCTTCCCCTCGTCCTCTTCGCCGCCTACCCCGAGGCGGACCTCTCCCGGGAAGCCTTCCCCACCCTGGCCCTCTACGGCACCCTAGACGGCCTTCTCCCCCCGGAGGAAGCCCGGCAGAAGGCGAAAAGGCTCCCCAAGAACGCCCGGGTGGTCTTCGTGGAGGGGCTCAACCACGCGGGCTTCGGGGCCTACGGTCCCCAGCGGGGGGACAATCCCCCCCAAAGGCCCCGGGAGGACCTCTTCCGGGAAGTGGCCGAGGAGGTCCTCCTCTTCCTGGAAGGCCTGGCTGGGACGCCCCTCTGGGCGAGCCCCTTTCGCAGGTGCTATAGTGGAAGACGCCGGGGCGGGCGCCCCCCTCGGAAGGAGCTTCCCCCAAAAGTCCAAAGCGCGCCTCCCTTTGCCCCCAGGGGGAAGGGAAAGGAGTGGAGCATGAAGGACAGCTTCCAAACCCTGAAAACCCTGACCACGAAAAGCGGCACCTACGGCTACTACGACCTCCAGGAGCTGGAGAGGAAGGGCCTGGCGGAGGTAAGTCGCCTCCCCTTCTCCATCCGCGTGATGCTGGAAAGCCTACTCCGCCACGAGGACGGCTACCAGGTGACCCGGGAGGACATAGAGGCCCTGGCCCGCTGGCAGCCCGACCCCGGGGAGATCAACGTGCCCCTGAAGCTCGCCCGGGTCATCCTCCAGGACTTCACCGGGGTGCCGGCGGTGGTGGACCTGGCGGCCATGCGGGACGCCGTGGCCAAGCGGGGCGGGGACCCCAGGCGCATCAACCCCGTGGTGCCCGCCGACCTGGTCATCGACCACTCGGTGCAGGTGGACGCCTTCGGCACCGCCTACGCCTTCTTCTACAACGTGGAGAAGGAGTACGAGAGGAACAAGGAGCGCTACCTCCTCCTCAAGTGGGGCCAGCAGGCCCTGGAGAACTTCCGGGTGGTGCCCCCGGGCACGGGCATCGTCCACCAGGTGAACCTGGAGTACCTGGCCAAGGTGGTCATGACCGAGAGGCGCAACGGGCTCACCCTGGCCTTCCCGGATAGCCTGGTGGGCACCGACAGCCACACCACCATGGTGAACGGCCTGGGCGTCCTGGGGTGGGGCGTGGGGGGCATTGAGGCCGAGGCGGTGATGCTGGGCCAGCCCTACTACATGCTGGCCCCCAAGGTGGTGGGCTTCAAGCTCTATGGGGAACTCCCCGAGGGGGCCACGGCCACCGACCTGGTCCTCACCATCACCGAGATCCTGCGCAAGCACGGGGTGGTGGGCAAGTTCGTGGAGTTCTACGGCCCCGGGGTGGCCAAGCTCTCCCTGGCCGACCGGGCCACCATCGCCAACATGGCCCCCGAGTACGGGGCCACCATGGGCTTCTTCCCCGTGGACGAGGAGACCCTAAACTACCTCCGCCTCACCGGCCGCCCCGAGGAACAGGTGGAGCTGGTGGAGGCCTACATCAAGGCCGTGGGCCTCTTCCGCACCCCCGAGGCCGAGGCCAAGGTCCAGTACTCCGAGCACCTGGAGCTGGACCTAAGCGCGGTGGAGCCCTCCCTGGCGGGCCCCAAGCGCCCCCAGGACCGGGTGCCCCTCAAGGAGGTCAAGAAGAGCTTCCTCGCCCACCTCACCAAGCCCGTGAAGGAGCGGGGCTTCGGGCTTTCCGAGGACCGGCTTGGGCGAAAGGTCCTGGTGAAGCGGCAGGACGAGGAGTTTGAGCTCACCCACGGCTCCGTGGTCATCGCCGCCATCACCAGCTGCACCAACACCTCCAACCCCTCGGTGATGCTGGGGGCGGGGCTTCTCGCCAAGAAGGCCGTGGAGGCGGGCCTGGACACCAAGCCCTGGGTGAAGACCTCCCTGGCCCCCGGCTCCAAGGTGGTGACGGACTACCTGGAGATGAGCGGTCTCCTTCCCTTCCTCGAGGCCCTGCGCTTCCACGTGGTGGGCTACGGGTGCACCACCTGCATCGGCAACTCCGGCCCCCTGCCGGAGGACATCGCCAAGGCGGTGGAGGAAGGGGACCTGGTGGTGGCCGCCGTCCTCTCCGGCAACCGCAACTTCGAGGGCCGCATCAACCCCCACGTGAAGGCCAACTACCTGGCGAGCCCCATGCTGGTGGTGGCCTACGCCCTGGCGGGCCGCATGGACATCGACTTCACCACGGAGCCCTTGGGCTTTGACCCCAACGGCAAGCCCGTCTACCTCAAGGACATCTGGCCCTCCATGGCGGAGATCCAGGAGGCCATCCAGAAGACCCTGGACCCCGAGCTCTTCAAGAAGGAGTACAGCAAGGTCTTCGAGGGAGACGAGCGCTGGCAGGCCCTGCCCGCCCCCACGGGGGAGCTCTACCAGTGGGACCCCGAGAGCACCTACATCCAGAACCCGCCCTTCTTTGAGGACCTAGGCCAGAAGAAGGTGGGGAACATCCGGGGGGCACGGGCCCTCCTCGTCCTCGGCGACTCGGTGACCACGGACCACATCTCCCCCGCCGGGGCCATCCCCGTGAAGAGCCCCGCCGGGCAGTACCTCCTCAGCAAGGGGGTGAAGCCGGAGGACTTCAACTCCTACGGCTCCCGGCGCGGCAACCACGAGGTGATGATGCGGGGCACCTTCGCCAACATCCGCATCAAGAACCTCATGCTGGAAGGCATTGAGGGCGCTACGCCAAGAAGCTCCCCGAGGGGGAGGTGGACTTCGTCTACAACGTGGCCATGCGCTACAAGGCCGAGGGCACGCCCCTTCTCGTCATCGCCGGGAAGGAGTACGGCACCGGCTCTAGCCGCGACTGGGCCGCCAAGGGCACCTACCTCCTGGGGGTGAAGGCGGTCCTGGCGGAAAGCTACGAGCGCATCCACCGCTCCAACCTGGTGGGGATGGGCGTCCTGCCCCTGGAGTTCCTGCCGGGAGAGAACCGGGAGACCCTGGGCCTCACGGGGTACGAGTCTACGACATCCTGGGCCTGGAAGACCTAAAGCCCAGGAAGGTGGTGGAGGTGGTGGCCCGCAAGGAGGACGGCACCGAGATCCGCTTCCAGGCCCTGGCCCGCCTGGACACCCAGGTGGAGGTGGACTACTACCGGAACGGGGGCATCCTCCAGACCGTCCTCCTCCGCATCCTCGAGGAGGCCAAGGCCGGGTAGCCCCCGAAAATCCTTCCCCCCGGGGCTTCCCGGGGGGGAGGCTCCCCTTGGGCGTGAACCCTTCGCCCAAGGCGAGGCAAGGGCTCTGTGGGCGTTCTTTTTCGGGGCCCCCATGCTGGCCCAAGCCAGCATGGGGTGGTATTAAAGGCCCGCCCCGATTTCCAAGGCGGGGTTGGGACGGCCCCCTTCCTCGGCCTCCCGGGCCTCGATCTTGCCCTTGATGCGCTTCAGGCGGAAGGTGTCCTCCCTCTCCCGTTGCTCCAGGACCTGCTGGATGAAGCGGATCTGGCCGCGGATCCCGGGGATCACCACCTGTTCCAGGGCGTTCACCCGCCGGGTGGTCTTCTTGATCTCCTCGCCGATCTTCTTCAGGCGGGTCTCGGTGTTGGCCACCTGGATCAGGGCCTCGGCGTAGCGGCGGAAAGCCCGGCTGGCCTCGAGGGTGTAGGCCGGGGTGCCCACGGGGGAAAGCAGGGCCCCATCGGGGAAGGCGGCCCTGAGCCTCGGCACCTTGCTCCCCCAGACGTTCTCCACCTCCGCCTCCACCCCCTCCAGAAGGGGCACGCCCAAAGCCGCCCCGGCCACGCTCTCGGGGCCATCAAAGGCCTGGGCCAGGAGGAGGGCGGTGTAGGCCTCCTGGGCGGCTTGGTTCAGGGCCTTCCTCGCCTCCATGGCCTCCCGCACCAGGCCGAAGAACTCGGCCACCAGGGCGTCCCGTTTCTTCTTCAGGAGGTCCACCCCCTTCTGCGCCAGGCGGAGCTGCCCCCGCCTCTGCAGAAGGTTCATCCGGGTGGGGCTGACCTGGCTCATCTACCCCCCTTAGTCCAGGGCCTGGGGCGCGCCCCAGATCTCTTCCAGCTTCTGGCCGTAGTACTTGCCGATGTGGTCCTTGGAGATGCGCTTGAGCTCGCCTGCGGGAGCATGGAGAGGAGGGCCCAGGCGATCTGGAGGCTCTCCTCAATGGAACGGTTCTGCTGGCCCTGGTTGATGAAGTGCCGCTCAAAGGCGTCGGCGAACTGCAGGTAGCGCCGGTCGTTCTCCGTGAGGGCGTCCTCGCCGATGATGGCCACCAGCTTCCGGATGTCCACCCCGTTGGCGTAGGCCGAGTAGAGCTGGTCGGAGACCTGCTTGTGGTCCTCCCGGGTCTTGCTTGCCCACGCCGTTGTTCATGAGGCGGGAGAGGGAGGGCAAGGGGTCGATGGGCGGGTAGATGCCCTTGCGGTGGAGCTCCCGGGAGAGCTGGATCTGCCCCTCGGTGATGTAGCCCGTGAGGTCGGGGATGGGGTGGGTGCGGTCGTCGTCGGGCATGGAGAGGATGGGGATCTGGGTGACCGAGCCCTTCTTCCCCTGCACCACCCCGGCCCGTTCGTAGATGGTGGCCAGGTCGGTGTACATGTACCCGGGGTAGCCGCGGCGCCCGGGGATCTCCTCGCGGCTTGCGCCGATCTCCCGCAAGGCCTCGCAGTAGTTGGTCATGTCCGTGAGGATGACCAGCACGTGGTAGTCGTGCTCAAAGGCCAGGTACTCGGCCACGGTAAGGGCCATGCGGGGGGTGAGGATGCGCTCAATGGTGGGGTCGTCCGCCTTGTTCAGGAAGAGGACGGAGCGGCTTAGGGCCCCGGTGCGCTCAAACTCCTGGATGAAGTAGGAGAGCTCCCTTTGCGTGATCCCCATGGCGGCGAAGACCACGGCGAAGGCTCCTCCTTCTCCCCCTCCCCGGAGAGGTCGGGGCGCACCGTGGCCTGGCGGGCGATCTGGGCGGCGATCTCGTTGGCGGGAAGGCCCGAGCCGGAGAAGATGGGGAGCTTCTGCCCCCGGACCAGGGTGTTCATCACGTCGATGGTGGAGATGCCCGTCTGGATGAACTCCTCGGGCTTCCTGCGGGCCACCGGGTTCAGGGGCAGGCCCACGATGGCAGGCGCTTCTCCGGGGTGATGGGGGGCAGGCCGTCGATGGGCTTGCCGATGCCGTTGAAGCGGCGGCCCAGCATCTCCTTGGAAACCCCAAGCCGGGCCACGTCCTCCACCAGGCTCACGCTGGTGGTGGCGAGGTCCAGGCCCGTGGTCTCCTCGAAGACCTGGATGACCGCGTACTCCTCGGAGACCTCGATCACCTGCCCGCCGCGCACCCGGCCCGTGCCGTCCTTGATGTCCACGATGGCCCCGTAGGCCAGGTCCTTGGCGTTTTCCACGAAGAGCAGGGCCCCGAGATGTAGGTGACGCCGGTGTACTCCTTCTTCAAGAGGTCCATGCTTTCCTCCCTAGGCCAGGGCCTTGAAGGCCCCCTGGATCTCCCTCATGGCCTCCTCAAAGTAGGCGGGGAAGGCCTCCTCGTCCACGTAGCGGGCGCGGCCGATGCGCTCCACCACGGGAAGCTGGAGGACCTCGTCGATGGAAACCCCCCGCTTGATGGCCGCCTCCGCCTCCTTGTAGAAGGAGAGGATCATCTTCATGATGCCGTAGGCTTCCTCATGGAGCAGTAGGCGTCCACCTCGTGGTAGGCGTTCTGCTGTAGGAAGTCTTCCCGGATGATGCGCCCCACCTCGATGATGAGGCGCTCGGCGTCCTGGAGGGCGTCCGGCCCCACCAGCTGGACGATCTCCTGGAGGCCCGCCTCCCGCTGGAGAAGCTCGGAGATGGTGTCGCGGAGCTCGGGGTAGTCCTCGGCCACGTTCTCCCGGTACCAGGGGTCCAGGGCCGGGGTGAAGAGGCTATAGGAGCCGTTCCAGTTGATGGCCGGGAAGTGGCGGCGGAAGGCCAGGGAAGCGTCAAGCCGCCAGAAGGCCCCCACGATGCGCAAGGTGGACTGGGTCACGGGCTCGGACATGTCGCCGCCCGGAGGGGAGACGGCCCCCACGATGGTCACCGCCCCCTCCTCGCCGCCCAGGGTGATGACCTTGCCCGAGCGCTCGTAGAAGGCGGCCAGCCGGGCGGCCAGGTAGGGGGGGTAGCCTTCCTCGGCGGGCATCTCCTCGAGGCGGCTGGAGATCTCGCGCAGGGCCTCCGCCCAGCGGCTGGTGGAGTCGGCCATGAGGGCCACGGAGAAGCCCTGGTCGCGGAAGTATTCGGCGATGGTCACCCCCACGTAGATGCTGGCCTCGCGGGCGGCCACGGGCATGTTGGAGGTGTTGGCGATGAGCACCGTGCGGTGCATGAGGGGCCCCCCGGTCTTGGGGTCGGTGAGCTCGGGGAACTCCACCAGCACGTCGGTCATCTCGTTCCCCCGCTCCCCGCAGCCCACGTAGACCACCACGTCGGCGTTGGACACTTGGCCAGGGACTGCTGGGTCACGGTCTTGCCGCTCCCGAAGGGCCCGGGGATGGCGGCGGTGCCCCCCATGGCCACGGGGAAGAGGACGTCCAGGATGCGCATCCCCGTGAGGAAGGGGGTGTTGGGGTCAAGCTTCCTTTGCACGGGCCTCGCCCGGCGCACGGGCCAGGTGTGGTACATCTTGAGCTCGGTGCCGTCCTCGAGGACCACCACCGGCTCCTCCACGGTGTACTCCCCGGCGGGCTTCACCTCCTTGACCCGGCCCTTCACATCGGGGGGCACGAGGATCTTGTGGGTAAAGCCGAACTCGGGCACGGTGCCCAGGACCATGCCCCCCCGCACCTCGTCCCCAGGCTTCACCCTGGGGGTCCAGGCCCAGCGCTTCTCCCGGTCCAGGGCGTGCACCACCACCCCCCGGGTGATGTAGATGCCGGTCTTCTCCTGGATGCGCTCCAGGGGGCGCTGGATGCGTCGTAGATGCCGTTGAGCATCCCGGGGCCGAGTTCCACCGCCAAGGGTAGCCCCGTGGAGACCACGGGCTCCCCCACCTTGAGGCCGGAGGTGTCCTCGTAGACCTGGACGAAGGCCGTGTCCCCGTCCAGGCGGATGATCTCCCCCACCAGGCCCTCGTGGCCCACCTTGCAGATGTCGTACATGCGGGCCCCCAGCATCCCCTTGGCGATCACCGCCGGGCCCGCGATCTTCTGGATCACCCCTTGGATCATCTTCCCTCCATTCTACAGCTTGATGTCGAAGCCGATGGTCCTCTTCACCAGCTCGCGCATGTAGCCTTCCACATCCTGCCCCTGGAAGGCCTCCTTTAGCCCCGCGATGGGCAAAAGGACCGGAAGGTCCTTCCCCCGCATGAGCCTTTCCACCGCCCGCTCGGGCTCGGGCAGGAGCCCCCCCGTCCACGGCCACCAGGGCGTACCCCCCCCGTTGCACCAGCTCCTCCAGGCGGGCCTTGGCCTCTTCCGGGGTGCGGGCGGCATGGGCCTCGAGGCCCGCCAGCCGGAAGCCCTGGGCCGCCTCGGGGTCGGCGATCACCGCGATCCTCATGGGCAGACCACCTCCTCCTCCACCTGGGCCCGGGGCAGGCCGAAGTAGGCCCGCCGGGCGAGGAGCCTGAGGCGCATGGCCTCCCACTCCCGCTCCTTCACGTAGGCCAGGACCAGCCCCGCCCCCAAGGGGTCGGCGCTTCCCCGCTTGGCCTCCTTGAGGAGGAGGCACCTTAGGCGCCTCTCCAGCTCCGCCGCCTCCCGCACCCCGGAAAGCCCGACGAGGGGAGTGCCGGAAAGCTCGTCCAAAACGGCGTAATCCCCTTCTAGAAGCCGAGCGAAGCGCACCCTGTCCAAAAAGCGCCCGCCCCGGATGAAGACCGCCTCCGGGGCCACCTCCTGGCCCCGGAGCTTGAAGGCGGTGCGCAGGTTCTCGGCGTCCACCTCGAGGGCCAGGTAGTCCCGCAGGCGGGCTCCTCCATGGCCTTGGCCCCCTTCACCACCCCCTCGAAGAAGCGCTTGGCCAGGAGCGCCTCCACCCGGGCCAGGTCCTGGGTCTCCCGCAGCACCCCCCGCAGCCCGGGCCAGGGGGTGGCCGGGAAGGGAGAGGACCTGGGCCACGCCGGCGGCGTCCTGGGCCTCGTAGGCCTGCCGCCAGAGCCCCTCCTTCAGGGTCCCGGGAAGGAGGGGCACCTCCTCAAAGGGGCGGCCCAGGGCCTTGGCCCGCAGGAGGGCCTGGAGGTTGTGAAGGTCCTGGCGCAGGAGAAGGAGCCGCACCGCCTCCCGGGCCTCCCCCGTCACCAGCCGGGGCAGGTCCGAAAGGAACCTCTCCTGGGTGCGGGCGATGGCCCGGTCCACCTCGGGCAACCCCTGCCCGGAAAGCTCCCCCCCATAGACGCTCTCCGAGAGGAGGCGCAGGAAGTCGGGGAAGGAAAGGTCCAGGGCCTCCTGGAAGAAGCCCTCCTTGAGGAGGGTGGCCCGCCGGGCCCGCACCCGGGCGTTGAGGTAACCGAAGTCATCCGCCATGGCCTAGCCCCAAAGGACCTGGGCCACCTGGGAAGAAAGGGCATCCCACGCCCGCTCCAGGCGGCTTTCCAGGGCGTTTTCCACCTGGGTCCTGCCCCCTGGGCCCAGAACCCGCACCCCCAGGCGCAAGCCCGGGTCGGCCTGAAGCCTCAGGCCCCGCTCCCGGGCCAAGGGCTCCAAGTGGGGCAGGTTCTCCGGGTGGGAGACCAGGGCCTCGGGCTCGGATAGGGCCAGGAGGGCTTCCTCGGCCAGCTTCCTAAGGACCTCGGGCCACTCGGGCTTCCCGGGAAGGGCCCTTAGGGCCTCCTCCACCTTGGCCCTCACCGCCTGGAGCACCTCCCCCTTGGCCTGGGTGCGGGCGGTGGCCAGAAGGAGCTCCCCGGCGCTTTCCGCCCGGCGCAAAGCGGCCTGGAACTGGGCCTCCAGGGCCCGCCTCCGCCCCTGGAGGAGGGCCTCCGCCTTGGCCTCCGCCTCCTTGCGTAGGCCTTCCGCCCTGGCCTTGGCCTCTTCCAGGAGGGAGCGGATCTCCGCCTCCACCTCCTGGCTCAGAATGGCTTCCAGTTTGGACATCTCGCTCCTTAGGAAAAGGGCCAAGCCCCTTTGGGGCCTGGCCCCGAGGACCGCTTAGAGCTTGCCGTTGAGGATGAAGGCGATGAGCAGGCCGAAGATCACCAGGGTCTCGGGCAGGAGGAGGAAGATGAGGGCGGTGCCGAAGTTGCCCCGGTCCTCGGCGATGGCCCCCCACGCCCGCCGCGCC
>BBBN01000055.1 GCA_001311585.1 Thermus sp. JCM 17653 | reverse complement strand
TAAAGACGCCCCTGGACCTCGCCGCCCTGCCCCGGGTGACCTTTACCGACCCCGCCCTGGCGGTGGGCCTCACGGAGGAGGAGGCGAGGAGGCGGTACGGCACGGGAGTGCGGGCGGCGGTCCTTCCCCTTTTCCAGGTGCCCAAGGCCCTCACCGCCCGCGACACCCGGGGGGCCTTCAAGATCGTGGTGGACGGGGAAGGGGTCGTCCTCGGTCTCCACGTCCTGGCCCACGAGGCGGGGGACGTGCTCCAGGAAGGGGTCCTGGCGGTGAAGTACGGCCTCAGCTACCGGGATCTGACGGACGCCTTCCACCCCTACCTGACCCTGGCCGAGGGGGTGCGGCTCGTGGCCCAGGCCCTGGATACCGACCCCCAAAAGCTTTCCTGCTGCGCCTGAGGGGGTGGGGTGGTATTAGAAGGTGACGAGCTGGTACCCCTCCTGCAAGAGCCCCCGCAGGCTCGGGTGTTCGCGGTACTCCGAGAGGAAGGGGAAGCCCCGGGCCTCGAGGGTTTCCCCGAAGGCGCGGGCGCAGTAGGCGCAGGCCCCGAGAATCCTGTCCTTTACCGCAAGGAGCACCGCGTGGGCCTTGTGCGTGGGGTTGGAGAGGGCGGCGAGGCCCTGGGTGCCGGCCCCGTCAAAGAGGATCCGCACCTCGTCCCCGGCGCCTTGAGCTCTTGGGCCAGCATCACCAAGAGGCCGAGGGCCAGAAGGCCGCCAAGCAAGAACCGCTTCATTGCCTCACCTCCGCCTCTAAGGCTAGGCGGGAGGGAGGAAGGGGGGAGTAAAGCCCTTTACACCACCCACCTTCCCCGGCGCATGAGGGCACGCGGGTCCCGTCCTCGTGGAGCCCGTCCACGTCCATTTCCTCCGAACCGATCATCCAGTCCACGTGGATAAGGCTTTCGTTCCCGCCCCGGCGCCGAAACTCCTCCCCCGAGGGGCGGCCCTCGAGGTTTTCTGCGTAGGCTTGGCCGAAGGCGATGTGGCTGGCGGCGTTCTCGTCAAAGAGGGTGTCAAAGAAGACGAGGCCCGTCTTGGCGATGGGGTTGTCCGCGGGGACCAGGGCCACCTCCCCGAGGCGCCTCGCCCCTTCGTCCGTGTCCAAAAGCCGCTTCAGCACCTCCTCGCCCTTCTCCGCCCGCACCTCCACGGCGAGGCCCCCCTCAAACCGGGCGACGATCCCCTCCACCAGGGTGCCCCCTAGGGCCAGGGGGCGGCTTGCCCGCACCACCCCCTCCACCCGCTCCCGGTGGGGGGCGGTGAAGACCTCCTCCGTGGGCAGGTTGGGGTTGCAAAGGCGCCCCTTCTTGGTGGGGGTGGCCCCGCCCTGCCAGAGGTGCCCCTCGGCGAGGCCCACCACGAGGTCGGTTCCCGGCCCCCGGAAGTGGAGGGCGTGGAAGCGGCGGGCGTTCAAGTAGGCCACCTTCTCGTGGAGGGCGCGGTTGTGGGCCTCCCAGGCGGCGATGGGGTCCTCCTGGTCGGCCCGGGTGGCCTGGAAGATGGCCTCCCAGAGCCTCCTCACCGCCTCCTCCTCGGGGAGGCCCGGGAAGACCGCCTTGGCCCAGCCCGGGTGGGCGAAGGGGACGATGGTCCAGTTGGTGACGAACTCGGTGATGGCCTCGAGGGCGGGCTTGTAGGCGCGGGCGCCCGCCTCTTGGGCCCGGCCCACCCTCTCCGGAGGAAGCCCCTCCAGGGCCTTGGGGTCGCTTCCCGAGACGGCAAGCCTCGCCGCCCCTTCCCGGTAGGCCTTGGCCATGCCCTCGTAGAGCCAGGCCGGGGCCTTTTCCAAGGCCTCCTCCGGCACCAGGGAGAGGCGCTTGCGGGTAAGCTCCTGGTCCCCGTAGATCACGGTGAAAAGGCCCGCCCCCTCCCGGTAGGCCTTCTCCGCCAGGAGGCGCACGAAGTCCACCGCCTCAATGGGGGCGGTGGCGATGACCTCCTGCCCCTTCTCCAGGTTGAGCCCCACCCGGATGGCGAGCTCGGCCAGCCTCTCTAGGCGCTTCTGAAAAGCGTCCACGCCCCCAAGTCTTTCCCTCCCTGGGGCTTTCGTCAAGGCCTCGGGCAGGAGCGGGGCCGGGCGAGGAGGAGGGCGAGGCCTGCGAGGAGAAGGAGGAAGGGGCGGTAGGCCTCGAGGGCCACCCCCAAGGCGGCCAGGGCCAGGGCGAGGAGGTAGCGGATCATGCCCCCATCTTACTCTCCGGGACATTCCTCACCCGGGGAAGGGGATAGGGTAGGGTAGAGGTGAAGCCCATGCGCCCCATCACCGTGGACGGCAACGAGGCGGTGGCCCGGGTGGCCTACCGCCTTTCCGAGGTCATCGCCATCTACCCCATCACCCCCAGCAGCCCCATGGCCGAGCTTTCCGACGAGTGGGCGGCCCGGGGGGAGCCCAACCTCTTCGGCCTCTCCCCCAGGGTGGTGGAGATGCAGTCGGAAGGGGGGGCGGCCGGGGCCTTGCATGGCGCCCTGCAGGAAGGGGCCCTGGCCACCACCTTCACCGCCAGCCAGGGCCTCCTCCTCATGATTCCCGACATGTACAAGATCGCCGGCCAGGCCCTTCCCGGGGTCATCCACGTGGCCGCCCGGGCCCTGGCCACCCATGCCCTCTCCATCTTCGGGGACCACCAGGACCTCTACGCCGTCCGCCCCACGGGGTGGGCCATCTTGGTCTCGGACTCGGTCCAGGCGGCCCAGGACCTGGCGGCCATCGCCCACTTCTCGGCCCTCGAGGCCAGCCTCCCCTTCCTCCACGCCATGGACGGCTTCCGCACCTCCCACGAGGTGCAGAAGATCCTGCCCCTTTCGGACCGGGAGCTCAAGGCCCTGTTCCCCTACGAGGCCCTGGAGGCCTTCCGCAGGCGGGCCCTCACCCCCGAGGCCCCGGTGATCCGGGGCACGGCGCAAAACCCCGACCACTACTTTCAAAACCGCGAGGCCATCAACCCCTACTACCTCAGGCTCCCCCAGGTGGTGCAAAAGGCCATGGACCGCTTTGCCCAGGTGACGGGCCGCCGCTACCGCCCTTACGAGTACCTGGGCCACCCCCAGGCGGAGCGGGTGGTGGTGGTGATGGGCTCGGCCTCCTGGAGCGTGGAGGAGGCGGTGGCCCACCTCCTCCGGCAGGGGGAGAAGGTGGGGATGGTGCGGGTGCGGCTTTACCGGCCCTTCCACGCCGAGGCGTTCCTCGAGGTCCTTCCCCCCACCCTGAAGAGGCTTGCCGTCTTGGACCGGGGGAAGGAGCCCGGGGCCGTGGGGGAGCCCCTCTTCCAGGAGGTGGCGGCCGCTTTGGCTTAAGGGGGAGAGGTGCCCGTGGTGGTGGGAGGGCGGTACGGCCTCTCCTCCAAGGAGTTCACCCCCGCCATGGCCCTTGGGGTCTACGAGGAGCTCACGAAGGAGCGCCCTCGCCACGGCTTCACCGTGGGCATCGTGGACGACGTCACCGGCAAGAGCCTTTCCTACCCCGAGGTGGACTTTGAGGACCCGGACTCGGTGCGGGCGGTCTTCTTCGCCTTGGGCTCCGACGGCACCGTCTCCGCCAACAAGAACACCATCAAGATCATCGGAGAGGAGACCCCCCTCTACGCCCAGGGCTACTTCGTCTACGATTCCAAGAAGTCGGGCTCCCGCACCGTGAGCCACTTGCGCTTCGGCCCCAACCCCCTGAACAAGCCCTACCTCATCCGCAAGGCCAGCTTCGTGGGCATCCACCAGTGGGGATTCCTGGAACGCTTCCCCATGCTGGAGGTGGCCGAGGAGGGGGCCACGGTCCTCCTCAACAGCCCCTACCCCAAGGAGGAGGTCTGGGACCGCTTGCCGAAGCCCGTTCAGGAGGCCATCCTCCAGAAAAACCTCAAGGTCTACGTGGTGAACGCCTACGAGCTGGCCCGGAAAGTGGGTCTTCCGGGGCGCATCAACACCATCATGCAGGCGGCCTTCTTCAAGCTCTCCGGCGTCCTTCCCGAGGAGGAGGCCAAGGCCCGCATCAAGAAGGGCATCGAGAAGAGCTACGGCAAGCGGGGGCGCACCGTCTTGGAGCGGAACTTCCAGGCGGTGGACCTGGGCTTCCAAGCGGTGGAGGCCCTACCCGTGCCTGGGCGGGTGACCTCCAGGGAGGGGCTCATCCCCCCATGGTGGGGGACCCGCCCCCTTTCGTGCGGGAGGTGCTGGGCCCCATCGCCCTGGGCCTGGGGGATGCCCTGCCCGTTTCCGCCTTTCCCCCGGACGGCACCTACCCCACCGGCACGGCCCGGTACGAGAAGCGGGGGATCGCCGAGTTCGTGCCCACCTGGGACCCCGAGGTCTGCGTCCAGTGCGGGAAGTGCGTCCTGGTCTGCCCTCACGCCGTGATCCGGGCCAAGGTGGTGCCGGAGGAGGCCCTGCTTGGGGCGCCCGAGGGGTTTCCCCATCGCAAGGCCATGTGGAAGGAGCTTTCTGGGGAGTTCACCCTGGCCATCAGCCCGACGACTGCACGGGGTGCTCCCTCTGCGTGGAGGCCTGCCCGGCCAAGGACAAGCGCAACCCCAGCCGCAAGGCCTTGAACCTGGCCCCTCGCCTCGAGGTCCGGGAGGCCATGAACGCCCACTGGGACTTCTTCCTCTCCCTCCCCGAAACCCCGAGGGCGGGCCTCAAGCTCCACGCGGTGAAGGACGTCCAGCTTCTCCCGCCCCTCTTTGAGTTCCCCGGGGCCTGCGCTGGGTGCGGGGAGACCCCTTACCTGCGCCTCCTCTCCCAGCTTTTCGGCGATCGCCTCATCGTGGCCAACGCCACCGGGTGCAGCTCCATCTACGGGGGAAACCTCCCCACTACCCCCTGGAGCAAAAACAAGGAGGGCCGGGGCCCTGCCTGGGCCAACTCCCTCTTTGAAGACAACGCCGAGTTTGGCCTCGGCATGCGCCTAGCCCTGGACAAGAAGGCGGAGTACGCAGGAGGCTTCTTCCCGAGTTTCGGGAGGCTTTGGGAGAGGAACTTTTGGAACGGCTCCTCCAAGAGGTGGGCCCCGAGGAGGTGGAAAAGAGGCGGAAGGACGTGGCCCTCCTTCGGGAACGGCTTGCGGGCCTCGAGGACCCCCGGGCCAGGGACCTCTTGGCGGTGGCCGAGGCCCTCATCCCCCACTCCGTCTGGATCGTGGGTGGGGACGGCTGGGCCTACGATATCGGCTACGGGGGCCTGGACCACGTCTTGGCCAGCGGGGCCAACGTCAAGGTCCTGGTCCTGGACACCGAGGTCTACTCCAACACCGGCGGCCAGGCCTCCAAGGCCACGGGCTTGGGGGCGGTGGCCAAGTTCGCCATGGCGGGCAAGCCCACCCCCAAAAAGGACCTGGCCTTCATGGCCATGAGCTACGGCCACGTCTACGTGGCCCAGATCGCCATGGGGGCCAACGACGCCCACACGGTAAAGGCCTTCCTCGAGGCCGAGGCCCACAAGCCCTGCCCTCCTCATCGCCTACAGCCACTGCATCGCCCACGGCATCGATATGGCCAAGGGCATGGACCACCAGAAGCTGGCGGAGCGCACCGGTTACTGGCCCCTCTTCCGCTACCTGCCGGGGGAGGGCTTGAGGCTGGACTCCAAGCCCCCCACCCTGCCCCTCCGGGAGTACCTCTACGCCGAGAACCGCTACCGCCTCCTCCTGCAGACCCACCCCGAGGGGGCCGAGGCCTTCTTGCGCCTGGCCGAGGAGGCGGTGCGGGAGCGGTGGGAGCGGCTTTTGCGCCTGGCGGAGAAGGAGCCTTGGCCTGAGGAGGTGACCATGGACCTGAGGACCACCTATCTGGGTTTAGAGCTGGCCCATCCCCTGGTGGCTTCCGCCTCCCCCTTCACGGAGAAGCTGGACGGCTTCCTCCGCCTGGAGGACGGGGGGGCGGCGGCCATCGTCATGCACTCCCTCTTTGAGGAGCAGGTGACCCTCGAGGAGGAGATGCTGGACCACTACCTTCACTACGGCCACGAAAGCTACGCCGAGGCCCTTTCCTACTTCCCCCGGGCCCACGAGTACCGCCTCACCCCGGAGCGCCACCTGGACCTCCTCGCCCGGGCCAAGGAGCGGGTCTCCGTCCCCATCATCGCCAGCCTCAACGGGGTGAGCCGGGGGGGGTGGGTGGAGTACGCCAGCCTCCTCCAGGAAGCGGGGGCCGACGCCCTGGAGCTCAACCTCTACTACATTCCCACCGACCGGGTCTTTCCGGGGCCGAGGTGGAGGCCATGTACCTGGACACCATCCGGGCGGTGGTGGAAAGCGTGGAAATCCCCGTGGCGGTGAAGGTGGGCCATGCCTTCACCGCCTTCGCCCACTTCGCCAAGCGGGTGGAGGGGACCGGGGCCCGGGCCTGGTGCTCTTCAACCGCTTCTACCAGCCGGACTTTGACCTGGAAACCCTCTCCGTGGTGCCTACCCTAAGCCTTTCCCGCCCCTACGAGGTCCTGCTCAGGCTCCACTGGGTGGCCCTGCTCTACGGCCGGGTGAACCTGGAACTGGCCCTCACGGGCGGGGTGCACTCGGGAAAGGAGGCGGCCAAGGCCCTCCTGGCGGGGGCAGGTGGCCATGATGACCTCCGCCGTCCTGGAAAAGGGCCCCCGCCACTTCCAGACCGTCCTTTCCGAGCTCAAGGCCTTCATGGAGGAGAAGGGCTACGAGAGCGTGGCCGAGATGCGGGGCGCCATGAGCTACGAGAGGGTGGCCGAGCCCGCCGCCTTGGAGCGGGCCAACTACCTCAAGGTGCTGGGTTCCTACCGTCTTCTTCCCTAAGGGCGTAAAAGCCTTTCCCAGAGCCACCACCGGGCTTCGCGCCCACCTCGCCAGGGCGGAGAGCCGGATCTTGGCGATTTTCTCCGGCTCCTTCACCGCCTCCCAAAGCCCCATTTCCTTGAGGCGGCGGCCGATCTCCGTGTAGTGCAAAGGGCGGCCCTCGGCTTCTAGGAGGGCCACCACGGCTTTGCGGAAGCGGTCCGGCCTGGGCATGGCTTGGCTGCCAGTATACGCGTATAGTGGGGCCATGAGGAACCAGGAGCTCGCCCGGATCTTTGAGGAGATCGGGCTCATGAGCGAATTTCTGGGGGATAACCCCTTCCGGGTCCGGGCCTACTACCAGGCGGCCCGCACCCTCTACGATCTGGACACCCCCATAGAGGAAATGGCCAAAAAGGGCAAGGAGGCCCTTCTGGAGCTTCCCGGGATCGGCCCGGACCTCGCGGACAAGATCCTGGAGTTCCTGAGCACGGGGAAGGTTAAGAAACACGAGGAGCTTTTCCAGAAGGTGCCCCGGGGGGTTCTTTCCGTCATGGAGGTCCCCGGCGTGGGCCCCAAGACCGCCCGTATGCTCTACGAGGCTCTGGGCATAGACTCCCTGGAGAAGCTCAAGGAGGCCCTGGACCGGGGGGACCTCACCCGGCTTAGGGGCTTCGGCCCTAAGAAGGCGGAGAGGATCCGGGAAGGCCTGGCCCTGGCCCAGGCGGCGGGGAAGCGGAGGCCCTTGGGGGCGGTGCTCTCCCTGGCGCGAAGCCTCCTCGAGGCCATAAGGGGGCTTCCCGGGGTGGAGCGAGCGGAGCTTTGCGGCTCGGCGAGGCGCTACAAGGACACCGTGGGGGACCTGGACTTCTTGGCGGTAGGCCCGAAAAGCGAGAGGGTAGTGGAGGGCTTCGTGCGCTTCCCCAGGTGAAGGAGGTCTATGCGAGGGGGAAGGAAAGGGCCACGGTCTTCCTGAAAAACGGCCTCCAGGTGGACCTCAGGGTGGTCCCCCCGGAAAGCTTTGGCGCGGGCCTCCAGTACCTCACGGGGAGCAAGGCCCACTCCATCAAGCTCCGCGCCCTCGCCCAGGAAAAGGGCCTGAAGCTTTCCGAGTACGGGGTCTTCCGCGGGGAGGAGCGGCTTGCGGGGGAGACGGAGGAGGGGGTCTACGCCGCCTTGGGCCTTCCCTGGATCCCGCCCCCCTCCGGGAGGACCAGGGGGAGATAGAAGCCGCCCTGGAAGGACGCCTGCCCAAACTGCTGGAGCTTTCCCAGGTCAAGGGGGACCTCCAGGTCCACTCCACCTATTCCGACGGGAAGAACTCCCTGGAGGAGCTCTGGGAGGCGGCCAAGGCCTTGGGCTACCGCTACTTGGCCGTCACCGACCACTCCCCGGCGGTGCGGGTGGCCGGGGGGCCTTCGCCGGAAGAAGCCCTGAGGCGTATAGAGGCCATCCGCCGCTTCAACGAGGCCCACGGGCCGCCCTACCTTCTGGCGGGGGCCGAGGTGGATATCCGTCCGGACGGCACCCTGGACTACCCGGACTGGGTCTTGCGGGAGCTGGACCTCGTTCTGGTCTCCATCCACTCCCAGTTCAAACTCCCCAAGGCCGACCAGACCAAGCGCCTCCTCAAGGCCCTGGAGAACCCCTTCGTCCACGTCCTCGCCCACCCCACGGCGAGGCTTTTGGGCCGCCGCGCCCCCATTGAGGCCGACTGGGAGGCGGTCTTCAAGAAGGCCCTAGAGCGGAGGGTGGCCGTGGAGATCGACGGCTACTACGACCGCATGGACCTCCCCGACGACCAGGCCCGGATGGCCTACGGGATGGGGCTTTGGATCAGCCTCTCCACCGACGCCACCAGACGGACCACCTCCGCTTCATGGAGCTCGCCGTGGGCACGGCCCAAAGGGCCTGGATCGGCCCCGAGCGGGTGCTCAACACCCTGGACTACGAGGACCTCCTCTCCTGGCTCAAAGCCCGGCGAGGCGCTTAGCTCCTTCAGGACCTCCAGGAACATCTCCCGGGTGAGCCTCCCGGTTTGGGTGTTTTGCCGGGAAACGTGGTAGCTCGTGAGGAGGTGCCTTCCCCCGGGAAGGGGGTAGTGGGCCCCGTGGCGGAAGGGGTAGGCGCTTTTCCTCAGGCCGAAGTGGGCGAGGAGGGCCTCGAGGGCCACCCTTCCCAGGGCCACGTAGACCCGCACCTCGGGGAGGAGGCCGAGCTCCACCTCCGTCCAGCGGGCGCAGGCCCGGATCTCCTCCCGGGTGGGCTTGTTTTGGGGCGGGGCGCAGCGCACCGCGGCCGTGAGGTAGACCCCATAGAGCCTGAGGTCGTCCCCAGGGCGGCTTTCCGGCTTGCTGGAGAGGCCCGCCTCATGGAGCAGGGGGTAGAGGAAGGCCCCGGAGCGTCCCCGGTGAAGGGGCGGCCCGTGCGGTTGGAGCCGTGGGCCCCGGGGGCGAGGCCGAAGAGGAGG
>BBBN01000054.1 GCA_001311585.1 Thermus sp. JCM 17653 | reverse complement strand
CCCCGCCCCTAGGGCCTCCCGGAGGGCGGAGGCCTCCTCGGGCTCGGCGGCGAAGAAGGCGGTCACCTCGCCTCCAGGGGGACGGTGGCCTGGACCCTAAGCCCCGCCTTCAGCGCCTTCTCCGCCCAGGCCTTGGCGCCGAGGAGGTCGTGATCCCGGTAGTTGCCGCATTCCTTAAAGCTCGCCCCGGGGACCTCCCCCTCGTGGGCGAGGACGTCCCTCAAGGCCTGGGCGAAGGCCTCGAGGACCTTTTCCTCCCCCACGGGGCCCTCCACCACCAGGTAAAACCCCGTGCGGCAACCCATGGGGGAGAGGTCTATGACCCCCGGGAGGTGGTCCCTGAGGTACCCGGCGAGGAGGTGCTCCAGGGTGTGGAGGCTCGCCGTGGGCAGGGCCTCCCGGTTGGGCTGGGCGAGCCTCAGATCGTACTTCTCCACCACGCCCCCCGCGAGGGCCTTCCTCCCCGCCAGGCGCACGTAGGGGGCTTTTACCTTGGTGTGGTCCAGGCTGAAGCTCTCCACCTCGGCCATGCCTCCATTACACCAAAAGGAGGGGCCCAAGCCGAGTCCTCCTTCCGTCCAGGCTCCACCTGGAGGGGTGGTAGACTCTTGGCGTGGTCCTGGTCCTGGATTTCGGCTCCCAGTACACGCGGCTCATCGCGAGGAGGCTCCGGGAGCTCCGGGCCTTCTCCCTCATCCTTCCGGGGGACGCCCCCCTGGAGGAAATCCTCAAGCACCGCCCCCAGGCCCTCATCCTCTCGGGGGGGCCGAGAAGCGTCTTTGACCCCGACGCCCCCCGCCCCGACCCCAGGCTCTTCTCCTCAGGCCTCCCCATCCTCGGGATCTGCTACGGCATGCAGCTCCTCGCCCAGGAGCTCGGGGGGCGGGTGGAGCGCGCCGGAAGGGCCGAGTACGGCAAGGCCCTCCTCACCCGCCACGAGGGCCCCCTCTTCCGGGGCCTTGAGGGCGAGGTCCAGGTCTGGATGAGCCACGCCGACGCCGTCACCGAGCTTCCCCCTGGGTGGCGGGTGGCGGCCGAGACGGAGGAAAACCCCGTGGCCGCCATGGAGTCCCCGGACGGCCGGGCCTTTGGGGTCCAGTTCCACCCCGAGGTGGCCCACACCCCTAAGGGGATGCAGATCCTGGAGAACTTCCTGGAGCTCGCCGGGGTCAGGCGGGACTGGACCCCGGAGCACGTCCTGGAAGAGCTCCTTCAGGAGGTGCGGGAGCGGGCGGGGAAGGACCGGGTCCTCCTCGCCGTCTCCGGAGGGGTGGACTCCTCCACCCTGGCCCTCCTCCTCGCCAAGGCGGGGGTGGACCACCTGGCCGTCTTCGTGGACCACGGGCTTTTGCGCCTGGGGGAGAGAGAGGAGGTGGAGGGGGCTTTGAGGGCCCTTGGGGTGAACCTCCTGGTGGTGGACGCCAAGGAGCGCTTCCTAGAGACCCTAAAGGGCATGGAGGACCCAGAGGAAAAGCGCAAGGTCATCGGGCGGGAGTTCGTGGCGGCCTTCTCCGAGGTGGCCCGGGAGAAAGGCCCTTTCCGCTTCCTCGCCCAAGGCACCCTCTACCCGGACGTGATCGAGTCCGCGGGGGGGCACGGGGCGGCCAAGATTAAAAGCCACCACAACGTGGGCGGCCTCCCCGAGGACCTGGGGTTTGAGCTCTTAGAGCCCTTCCGCCTCCTCTTCAAGGACGAGGTGCGGGAGCTCGCCCTCCTCCTCGGGCTTCCCGACACCATCCGCCTCCGCCACCCCTTCCCCGGGCCTGGGCTCGCCGTGCGCGTCCTGGGGGAGGTGACGGAGGAGCGCCTGGAGGTCCTGAGGCGGGCGGACGACATCTTCACAAGCCTCCTTAAGGAGTGGGGCCTCTACGAGAAGGTGGCCCAGGCCCTGGCGGTCCTCACGCCGGTAAGGAGCGTGGGGGTGGCGGGAGACGAGCGGAAGTACGGCTACGTCCTCGCCCTTAGGGCCGTCACCACGGAGGACTTCATGACCGCCGACTGGGCGAGGCTTCCCCTGGAGTTCCTGGACGAGGCGGCCCGGCGCATCACCCGTAGGGTCCCCGAGGTGGGCCGCGTGGTCTACGACATCACCTCCAAGCCCCCGGCCACGATAGAGTGGGAGTAATGGGCGAGCCTGGGAGCTTAAGCGGCTTTCCCCGGAGGAGTACCTGAGGGAGGAGGCCACTTCCCCCGTGAAGCGGGAGCTCGTGGAAGGGGTTCCCTACGCCATGGCCGGGGCCACAACCTCATCGTGGGCAACCTCCACTACCTCCTCTACCCCCTGGCCCGTAGGAAGGGATGCCGCCTCTACGTGGCGGACATGAAGCTAAGGGTCGGGGAGGCCACCTTCTACTACCCGGACCTCACGGCGGTCTGCGCCCCGCCCCCGGAAAACCCCTTCTACGAGGAAGCCGCCTGCCTGGTGGTGGAGGTCCTCTCCCCCGCCACGGAGGGGGTGGACCGCAGGGAGAAGCTCTGGCGCTACCTCTCCCTTCCCTCCCTCAAGGGCTACCTCCTGATGAGCGCCCGGGAGAGGCGGGTGGAGCTCTACCGGAAGGAGGGCGATATCCTCCACCAGATGGCGGAGGAAGGCGAGGTACCCCTGCCCTGCCTGGAGGGAAGCCTGCCCCTGGCGGAGGTCTACGCCGGGGTAGAGCTGGAGGGCCAAGAGGCGTAGACTGGAGGGGAAAGGAGGCAAGCCATGCCCACCTTTATCGTCCTTAGCACCCTCACCGACGACGGCGCCGAAACCCTGGTGAAAAACCCCGAGCGCATCAAGGAGGTGAATCAGGAGCTGGAGCGGGACTTTGGGATCAAGGTGGTGGCCCAGTACGCCGTGCTCGGCCCCTACGACTTCGTGAACATCGTGGAGGCGGAGGACGCCGCCAGCGTGGCCCGGGCCATGCTCCACCTGGCCTCCCGGGGAAGCGTGAAGACGGTGACCCTCGAGGCCATCCCTGTGGCCGACCTCATCGCCCGGCTCAAGTAGTGGAGGTTCTGGAAACTTCCGTCTACGCCGAGGACCTGGAGAAGGCCCGCGCCTTCTACGAGGGGATCTTGGGCCTTCCCTGCTTTCAGTTCAAGCCGCCTCGGCACGCCTTCTTCCGCGCCGGGCGGGGCGTTTTCCTGGTCTTCAACCCCAAGGAAACCGCCAAGGAGGCAACCCTGCCGCCCCACGGGGCCCAAGGCAGCGTCCACGTGGCCTTCCGGGTGGAGGAAGAGGAGCTTCCCATCTGGGAAGCGCGCCTCAAGGCGGCGGGCTACCCGGTGTGGTGGGCGGAGTGGCCCCGGGGAAAAAGCCTCTACACCCAAGACCCCGCCGGGAACCTGGTGGAGCTCGCCCCGGCGGAGATCTGGGGAAGCTGAGTGCCCGCACCTTGGTTTCGCAACATGAGGTGCCCGAACCAGGGCCGGGAGAAGGCTCTTTGGGGGCCCCCGCCGCGGCTTTCGCTGCGGCGGGGTACTTAATACCCCAGGGCCTCGAGGAGAGCCCGCACCCGGAAGCCCAAAACCTCCTCGGGGCCGTAAACCTGGTGCGCCCGCTCGGCCACACCCCCTTCCAGGGGGGCGAGGGCGAGGACGGCGTGAAAGGGTTGGATCCAGTCCAAAGGAAACCTGCCCCCGGCGTAGAGGAGGAGGTCGGCCTTGAGGCCAGGGCAGCCCCCTCCTCCCGCCGCAAGGCCACGTGCCCCCGGGCCCTTGGCGGCAAATGGACCAGGAAACCCTCCCCCTCGGCGAAGCTTGGCGCCACCACCGAGACCTGGCCCAAAGCCCGCAGGAAAGGGGCCAGGGAAGGGCGCAAGGGGCCAAGCCAAAGGCCCTGGCCCCGGGAAAGTGGGCGGAAAGGAGGCGCTCCAGGGCCAGCCCCTCGGTGTAGTGGCCGTAAAGCTCCGAGAGGGCGGGCACCACCAGGTCCACCAGGCCGCCCGCCTCCGCCTCGGCCTCGAGGCGCACCCCCTTGGGCGGGGGCTGGGCCTCTTCCAAGGCCATCCCAGCGAAGTCCAAGGGGACCAGACAGGAAAGCGCCCCGAAGGGATCCTCCGGGAGGCACCTCTAGGGGGTAGGGGAAAAGGGGAAGGCGCAGGGCGGCCACCTCGGCCACCAGGCGGTGGAAGAGGGGTGAGGAACCCCTATGGGCCACCGCCAGGGGCCTTGCCTTGGAGTAAGGGGGCCAGGCCACCTTTCCCTCCTAGGCCGGGCGCAGGTCGGCGTACCTGAGGGAGAGGCGTTTCAGGCCCACCCCCTCAAAGTGCACCGTGACCTCGTCCCCCGCCGCCGCCACCACCGTTCCCGGGCCGAAGCGCGGGTGGACCACCCTCTCCCCCCCTTGAAGGCCCCCGATGGGGCCCGGTGGGGGGGAGGGGCGGGTTTTTGGCGGTAGGGGTCGTAGAGCTCGTAAAGACCTTCCTCCACCTCCTCCAGGAAGCGGCTTGGCCGGGTGGCTCGAGGCGGCCGTAGACCTCCCGCTCTTCGGCGTAGGAAAGGTAAAGCCGCTCCTGGGCCCGGGTTACCCCCACGTAGAAAAGGCGGCGCTCCTCCTCCAGGCCTTCCAGGGTGTTCACCGCGTTGCGGTGGGGCAGAAGCCCCTCCTCCACCCCCACCAGGAAGACCACGGGGAACTCCAGCCCCTTGGCGTTGTGCAGGGTCATGAGGGAAACCTTCCCCTGGGCCTCCCCCGGTTCCTCGGCCCGGGCGGTGAGGGCCACCTTGTCCAGGAAGTCGGGGAGGCTCTCCGCTTCCCTGGCGGCCCGAAGAAGCTCTTCCACGTTCTCCAGGCGGTCCTCGGCATCCTCGGGATAGGCCTCCTTGAGGTAGGCGGGGGTAGTCGGTGGCCTCCAGGAGGTGGCGGAAAAAGGCCTCGGCCGAGTCCATGGCCAGGTCCTTTAGCTCCTCCAAAAGGGCCAGGAAGTGCCGGAGAGGCTCGGGCCGGGGAAGGAGGGAAGCCCCTTCCCGCAAGGCCTCCAGGAGGGCCAGGCCCCTCTCCCGAGCCAGGGCCTCCACCTTGGCCACCGTGGCGGGGCCGATACCCCGGGGAGGCGTGTTCAGGACCCGTTTGAGGCTCACCGCGTCCAGGGGGTTAAGGCTCAGGCGGGCGTAGGCCAAGAGGTCCTTCACCTCGGCCCGCTCAAAAAAACCCACCCCCCCCACCACCCGGACCGGAAGACCCCGGGAGGCCAGGGCCTGCTCCAGGAGGCGGCTTTGGGCGTTGGTGCGGTAGAGCACCGCCACCCGGTCAAAAGGAGGCCCCAGACGGGCGATCTCCTCGGCCACGAAGCGCGCCTCCTCCCGGGCGCTTTCCGCCCGGTAAAGCCGCACGGGCTCACCCCCCCGCTTCACCGGGCGCAGGGTCTTCTCCAGGCGGAGGGCGTTCTTGGCGATGACGGCGTTGGCGAAGCGCAAAATGGCTCGGTGGAGCGGTAGTTCTCCTCCAGGCGGTAGACCTTGGCCTGGGGGTAGTCCCGGGTGAAGTCCAGGATGTTCTTGATGTCCGCCGCCCGGAAGGAGTAGATGCCCTGGTCCGGGTCCCCCACGGCCATGAGGTTGGCCTCCTCCCCGGCAAGAAGCCGGGTGAAGCGGTACTGCACGGGGTTCGTGTCCTGGTACTCGTCCACGTGGATGAAGCGGGCCCGCTGCCTTACCCGCTTCAGGACCTCGGGGTCCCCTTCCAGAAGCCTCAAGGCGTAAAGGAGGATGTCTCCGAAGTCCAAGGCCCCCTGCCCTTAAGGCTTCCTGGTAGCGGAGGAGCACGTCCAAAAGCCTTCCCCGGGAAAGGCCGGCGTAAAACTCGGGAAGCTCCGCGAGGAGGCTTTCCGGGGCCACTCCTTGGTTCTTGGCCCGGTCCAGAAGGCTCTTGATGGGCCCGGGCTTGGCGGCGAGGCCCAGCTCCTTGAAGACCTCCTTGAGGAGGGCGCTTTGGTCGTCCTCGTCATAGACCACGAAGCCTGGCCGGAGACCCACCCGCTCCCCGTACACCCGGAGGATCCTCAAGGCGGCGGCGTGGAAGGTGGAGACCCAGACCTCCCCTGCCCCTCTTACCATGGTCTTGAGCCGCTCCCGCATCTCCTCGGCGGCCTTGTTGGTGAAGGTCACCGCCAGGATCTCCGAGGGAAAGACCCCCCGCCGGGCCACGAGGTAGGCCACCCGGTGGACCACGGTGCGGGTCTTGCCGCTCCCGGCCCCCGCCACCACCAAAGCGGGCCCCTCAAAATGGAGGACCGCCTGGCGCTGGGCCTCGTTCAGGGAGGAAAGGAGGGCCTCGTCCACGGGGGTGAGTGTACCACGGGGTAGACTCTAAGGCATGGAGCTCTACCCACCCGAGAAGGCTTTTTGGGCGAGCTGGCCAAGGGCTTCACCTTCCAAGAGGTGGCCCGCATCGCCGCGGGCTTTGGCCAAAGGCTCCTCCAGGAGGGCAAAGACCAGGTGGTGGTGGGCCACGATGCCCGTTTCCTCGCCCGGGAGATGGCCGAGGAGGCCGCAGGGGTACTCTCCGGGATGGGCCTAAAGACCCACCTCCTCCAGGGGCCCGCCCCCTTTCCCCTCTTTGGCTACGCCCTCCACGCCCGGGAGGCCGCCGGCCTTTACCTCACGGCCAGCCGCAAGCCCCCCCGCTTCCAGGGGTCAAGCTCCGCCTGGAGGCGGGGAAGCCCCTTTCCGGCGAAGCCTCACCCTGCCCGAAGCCCCTCCGGAGGCCAGGGGAAGCTACGCTTCCCTGGACCTCAGGAAGGCGTACCTGGATCTTCTCCTGCAAAGCGCCGGGGAGGTGCCCAAGGAGCGCCCCGGGGTGGTCTACCTGGACGCCATGGGGGGAGCTGGCGGGGGGCTCTTGGGGCAGGCCTTCAAGGCCTTGGGCTGAAGGCCGAGCTCCGGGAACTCCACACCCTTCCCCACCCTCTCTTCTATGGGGCGGACCCCGACCCCAGGCCGGAAAACCTCAAGACCCTCCTCGCCCTCCTCAAAGCCCAGGAACCCCCGGCCCTGGGCTTTGCCCTGGACGGGGACGCCGACCGGCTGGCCGCCTACCGGGTGGGGGGAGAGGCCGTGGGCGAGGAGGAGGTCCTAGAGGCCCTCCGGGAGGTTCTGGAAGGCCTCGAGGTCCAAGGGGACGGGGAAGGGGGCTTTCTCTTCCCCTGGCACCTCCCGGAGAAGGACCCCTACCTGGCGGCCCTGCTCCTCCTCAGGGTTCTCCTATGAAAGAGCTCCTTCCCGGCCTGTACCTCCTGCCCGTCCCCATCCCCTACCCGCTGAAGACGGTGAACCTCTACCTTCTGAAAGGGAGGGAAGAGGTCGTCCTGGTGGACAGCGCCTTGGCCACCCGCACCGCCCGGGGCACCTTGGAGCTTTACTTGGCCGAGCTTGGGCTCTGCTTCGCCGACGTAAAAACCGTGCTCCTCACCCACCACCACCCGGACCACTACGGCCTGGGAGGCTTTTTCGAGGGCCTGGGGGCCAGGGTCTACCTCCACGAGGAGGAACTCCCCCGGGGGCACCGCTTCTGGCAGGAACCGAGGCCTTTGAAGCAGCCTCCTGGCGGCTCTTCCTGGACCACGGCACCCCGGAGGAGGCCCTTTTGGGAATCCGGGAGACCATGGCCAAAACCCGGGAGCGGGTCCACCCTCCGCAAAACCCCATCCCCCTGAAGGACGGGGAGGTCCTTGAGCTTTCGGGAAAGCGCCTTTGGGTCCTCTGGACCCCGGGGCATGCCGACGGGCACGTGGCCTTTTTCCTAGAGGAAGAAGGGGTCCTCCTGGCGGGGGACGCCCTCTTGGAGCGGGTCTCCCCCAATGTGGGCCTTTGGGCCTACACCCGGGCCAACCCCCTGAAGGACTTCTTCTGCTCCCTAAGGCGCCTGGCGGAGCTTCCGGCCCAGGTGGCCCACGCCGGCCACTTCGGCCCCATCCCCCAGGTAAAAAGACGGGCGGAGGAGCTAAAGACGCACCACGAGGCGCGCCTTCAAGCTCTTCTTGGCCTCCTGGACCATCCCCAGGACGCCTGGTCCCTCTCCCTTAAGCTCTTCCCCCAGGAGCTGGACCCGGCGGGCCGCCGCTTCGCCTTCGCCGAGACCCTGGCCCACCTGGAGTACCTGCGCCAAGAAGGCCTCCTCCTGCGGGAAGGCCCCCCTTTCCGCTACTTCCGGGCCTAGGGAGAGGATGCCCCTTGCGGACCGCCCCAGGGGGGAATAAACTTTGACGCGGTTCAAGGAGGTGGCATGAAGCCCTGGTACGCCCACTACGATCCCGGGGTCCCCAAGGAGGCCCCCAGGCCCAAGCCTTTGCCCCAGGCCCTGGAGGAGACCGCCACCCGCTTTCCCGACCGGGTGGCCTTGGAGTTTTTGGGCCGAAGTCTCACCTACCGGGAGCTTTGGCGCCAGGTGCAAGCCTTCGCCAAGGGGCTGCAAGCCGCAGGGGTAGAGCCTGGGGAGCGGGTGGCCATCATGCTCCCCAACTCCCCTCAGTTCGTCATCGCCTTCTACGGCACCCTCCTGGCGGGAGGGGTGGGGGTGAACGTCAACCCCATGTACACCCCGAGGGAGCTACGGCACCAGCTCCAAGACGCCGGCGTCAAGGCCCTGGTCATCCTGGACCAGCTCCTTCCCCGCTACCAGGAGGTGAAAGGGGAGGCCCCGGTGGCCCTGGTGGTGCGCACGGGCATCCAGGACTACCTCCCCTTTCCCAAGAACCTCCTTTACCCCCTGACGCTCAAGCGCAAGGGGCAGTGGCCCCAAGAGCTGGAAGGCCTCCCCTGGCGGTCCTTCCTGCAAAGGGGCAAGCCCAAGCCCGTGCCCTTGGATCTGGACGACTTGGCCCTCCTGCAGTACACCGGGGGCACCACGGGGATGGCCAAAGGAGCCATGCTCACCCACAGGAACCTCGCCAGCAACGCCCTTCAGGTCAAGGCTTGGACCCCGATTTTCGGGAGGGCCAGGAAGTGGTCCTGGGCGCCATCCCTTTCTTCCACGTCTACGGCATGACCGTGGCCATGAACCTGGCCCTGCTGGGGGGGGCTAAGCTGGTCCTTCTGCCCAGGCCCGAGATCCACGCCATCGTGGAGGCCATAGAGAAGCACGGGGTGACCCTTTTCCCGGGAGTACCCACCCTCTACGTGGCCTTCAACAACTTCCCGGGAATCGAAAAGCGCAACCTGAAAAGCGTCCGGGCCTGCATCTCCGGCTCGGCCCCCCTGCCCCTGGAGGTGGCCGAGCGCTTTGAGAAGCTCACCGGGGCCAAGCTGGTGGAGGGCTATGGCCTCACGGAAGCGAGCCCCGTCACCCACTGCAACCCCCTCTACGGGGAGAGGCGGCTGGGGAGCGTGGGTCTCCCCTT
>BBBN01000053.1 GCA_001311585.1 Thermus sp. JCM 17653 | reverse complement strand
GCTGGGCCTCAAGGTGCTGGCGGTGGAGGCGGGCGAGGTGGGGGGGGTCTGCCTCAACGTGGGCTGCATCCCCACCAAGGCCCTCCTCCACGCCGCCGAGACCCTGCACCACCTGAAGGTGGCCGAGGGGTTCGGCCTGAAGGCCAAGCCGGAGCTGGACCTGAAGAAGCTCGGCGGCTGGCGGGACCAGGTGGTGAAAAGGCTCACCGGGGGCGTGGGCACCCTCCTCAAGGGGAACGGGGTGGAGCTCGCGCGGGGCTTCGCCCGCTTGGTGGGCCCCAAGGAGGTGGAGGTAGGGGGCGAGCGTTACGGGGCGAAAAGCCTGATCCTCGCCACGGGGAGCGAACCCCTGGAGCTCAAGGGCTTTCCCTTCGGCGAGGACGTCTGGGACTCCACCCGGGCCCTGAAGGTGGAGGAGGGGGTCCCTAAGAGGCTCCTGGTGATCGGCGGGGGGGCGGTGGGCCTCGAGCTCGGCCAGGTCTACCGCCGCCTGGGCGCGGAGGTCACCCTCATTGAGTACATGCCGGAGATCCTCCCCCAGGGCGACCCCGAGACCGCAGGCCTCCTAAGGCGCGCCCTGGAAAAGGAGGGGATAAGGGTTCGCACCAAGACCAAGGCCGTGGGCTACGAGAAGAAGGAAGACGGCCTCCACGTGCGCCTCGAGCCCGCCGAGGGGGGCGAGGGGGAGACCCTGGTGGTGGACAAGGTCCTGGTGGCCGTGGGCCGCAGGCCCCGCACCCAGGGCCTGGGCCTGGAAAAGGCCGGGGTCCAGGTGGACGAGCGGGGCTTCATCCGGGTGAACGCCCGGATGGAGACCTCCGTCCCCGGGGTCTACGCCATCGGCGACGCAGCCCGCCCCCCTCTCCTCGCCCACAAGGCCATGCGGAGGGCTCATCGCCGCCGAGAACGCCGCCGGCAAGGACAGCGCCTTTGACTACCAGGTCCCGAGCGTGGTCTACACCTCCCCCGAGTGGGCCGGGGTGGGCCTCACCGAGGAAGAGGCGAAGCGGGCGGGCTACAAGGTGAAGGTGGGGAAGTTCCCCCTCGCCGCGTCGGGGCGGGCCCTCACCCTGGGCGGGGCCGAGGGGATGGTCAAGGTGGTGGGGGACGAGGAGACGGACCTCCTCCTCGGGGTCTTCATCGTGGGCCCCCAGGCGGGAGAGCTCATCGCCGAGGCCGCCTTGGCCCTGGAGATGGGGGCCACGCTCACCGACCTCGCCCTCACCGTCCACCCCCACCCCACCCTCTCGGAAAGCCTCATGGAGGCGGCGGAGGCCTTCCACAAGCAGGCCATCCACATCCTGAACCGCTAGCGGATCTCCACCCCGCCCCAGCGCTCCAAAAGCCTCAGGGCCTCCACGTGGTCCGCATCCGGGCCCAGCTCCCGCTTGGCCATTTCATAAACCTCCCGGGCGAGGCGGAGGAGGGGGCTTGGGGCCTTCTCCCCGTCCAGGACCCCCATGGCGATGCCAGGTCCTTCACCAGAAGGCCCAGGGCGAAGGTTTTGGGGAAGGCGCGGGTGAGGACCCTCTGGGGGATGAGGTTCTCCGTGGCGTTGGAGCGGCCCGAGGAGGCGTTGATGACCTCGAGGGCCTTCTCCGCGGAAACCCCCTGCTTCACCAAGGCCACAAGCCCCTCCCCCGCCGCCCAAAGGTTCACGGCGAGGAGGGCGTTGTTGATGGCCTTCACCGCGTGCCCCGCCCCCACGGGCCCCACGTGGACCACCTTCTTGGCGTAGGCGAGAAAGGGCCGCACCCACTCCACCGCCTCCTCGGGGCCCCCACCATCACCGTGAGGGTGCCCGCCTCGGCCCCCGAGGTGCCCCCGGAGACGGGGGCGTCCAGGTAGGTGACCCCTTTCTCCCGTAGCCTCTCCGCAAGCCTGCGGCTCGCCTCGGGCTCCCCGCTGGTGGCGTCCACCCAGTAGGTGCCCTCCCGGAGGTAGGGGTAGAGGGCCTCGGCCACCTCGTAGACCTCCCGGGTGGTGGGCAGGCAGGTGAAGACCACCCGGGCCTCGGCCACCCTCTCCAAGGGCACGGCCTCGGAGCCGAACTCCTCTTGGTGCCTAAGGGCCTTGGCGAAGGTGCGGTTCCAGACCAGGGTGGGGAAGCGCCGCGCCAGGTGCCCCGCCATGGGGTAGCCCATGGCCCCAAGACCGAGGAAGGCCACCTTTTCCATGTTCCCTTTTTACCAGAGGCGAAGCCCCTTGGCGAGGCCCCGAAGGAGCAGGAAGAAGAGGAGGCTAAAGCCCATGGCCACGCCCAAAAAGACGAAGAACCCCACCCCAAAGCTTCCGCCCAGGGCCATCTGCCGAAGCCACAGCCCCGCGGGGAAGGCCAAGAGCCAGGTGAGGAGGAGGTTTTGCCAGGTGGGGTGGCGGTAGGTGCCGAGGAAGGGGCTTAGGAGGAGCCAGACGAAGAGGACGGGGAGGACGTTCCGGGCGAGGCCCCCCAAGGAGAGAGGCAGCCCGTGGGAAAGGAGCCCCGCCCCGGCGAAGAGGAGGAGGGCGAGGAGGTCCAGGAGGAAAAGGGCCGTCCCCCGGCTCATCTTTGGGTTGCCTCCAGGAAGACCCGGTCCGCCCGGTAGGAGCTCCGCACCAAGGGCCCGGCGAAGACCTCCCTAAAGCCCAGCTCGTACCCCCAGGCCGCGTACTTCTGGAAGTCCTCCGGGGGGACGTAGCGGGCCACGGGAAGGTGGGCGGGGGTGGGCCTCAGGTACTGGCCCAGGGTGAGGATATCCACCCCCGCGGCCCTGAGGTCCCGCATGGCCTCGAGGATCTCCTCCTCCGCCTCCCCCAGGCCCAGCATGAGGCTAGATTGGTGAGGATGTCGGGCCGCACCCTTTTGGCGTGGGCGAGGACCTTTAGGGTCTGCTCGTACCCCGCCCGGGGATCGCGGACCTTGGGGGTGAGGCGGCGCACCGTCTCCAGGTTCTGGGCGTAGACCTCGGGGTTCGCGGCGAGGACCGTCTCCACGGCCTTCAGGTCCCCCTGGAAGTCGGGGGTTAGGGCCTCCACCAAGACCCCGGGGGCCTTCTCCTTGATGGCCCGGATGGTGGCGGCGAAGTGGGAAGCGCCGCCATCCTCTAGGTCGTCCCGGTCCACGCTGGTGAGGACCACGTACCGCACCCCCATGCGGGCGATGGCCTCGGCCACCCTCTTTGGCTCCTCCGGGTCCACGAGGCCCTTGGGGTTCCCGGTGTGGACGGCGCAGAACTTGCAGGCCCGGGTGCAGATGTCCCCCAGGATCATCACCGTGAGGGTGCCGTGGGTCCAGCACTCCCCGATGTTGGGGCAGAGGGCCTCCTGGCAGACGGTGTGGAGCCTAAGCTCCTGCACCATCCCCTTCAGGGCCTGGTATCTGGGCCCGGTGGGCAAAGGGGCCTTGATCCAGGCGGGCTTGTTCCGGTCCACGGGCTCGGGCCGGGCCTGGGCCAGGCCCCGCTTCACCACCTTGAGCTCAATGACCCCCCCCGTGGGGGAGAGGAGCTCTACCGTCTCAAACTTGGGCTTCATGTGGGCTCCCTTCTACGGGCCTCAGGCCGAAGACCTCGGCGAAGGCCGCCACCACCCTGGCCTTGGCCTCCTCCATGGGGACCTTCCGGCCCAGAAGCTTCTCCAAGGAGGTGACCCCCTTTCCCTTGAGGCCGCAGGGGACGATGACGGTGAAGTCGTTGAGGTCGGTGTTGACGTTCAAGGCGAAGCCGTGGAAGCTCACCCCCTCCTTCACCGCCACCCCGATGGCGCAGAGCTTGTCCTCCCCCACCCAGACCCCGGCGTAGCCCGGGGTGGGGTAGGCGGAGATCCCGTAGCCCGCCGCCACCCGGACGATGGCCTCCTCAATCTGCCTCAGGAAGCGGCGCACCTCCCGGCCCACGGGGAAGATGGGGTAGCCCACCAGCTGCCCGGGGCCGTGGTAGGTCACGTCCCCGCCCCGCTCCACCCAGTAGAGCTCAAAACCGTTCTCCCGGTACCAGCTCTCGGGGAAGAGCAGGTTCTCCCCCGTGGCCTTCCGGCCTAAGGTGATGACCCTAGGTGCTCCAGGAGGAGGAGGGTGGGGGGACGGTTTCCCGCCGCCACCTCCCGGTGCACCCGCTTCTGGTACGCCCAGGCTTCCCCGTAGGGCACCAAGCCGAGGTCCTCCACCAGAAACTCCACGGCCTAAGCATACAAGACCCCGCCCGAAGACAGGGTAAGCCCGGGAAGCCTTTCCCCTAGACCCCGAGGAAACGGGCGATGACCCGGTCCCGCAAGGAGGCGGGAAGAAACCGGAGAAGAAGGGTTTCCCGGGCCCGGGCCGGGGGGCCACCAGGTACCGGGCCTTGGGCCTGGCCTCGGCGAGGCCCGGTACGACCCGCCTCCGCCACCCGCTCCGGGGGAAGCCCCCTCCTGGCGTTCCCCTCGGCAAGCCTCCGGGCCACCTCCCCATATCGGCCGTAGACCCCCTCGGTCCCGGGCGGGGGCTCCAAATACCCCTGGGCCTGCCGCAAGGGGCGGCCCCCACCTCCTCGCCCAAGAAAACCCCCCGCCCCAGGGGAGCGGGGAGCGGCCTGCCGGTCCCCCGCTTACTGGGCCACCACGCTCACCTTGAGCTGGATGGGCACCTCGGGGTGGGGTTTGTAGGGCACCACGTACTCCCCAAGCTCCTTGATGGGCTTGGCCAGCTGGAGGCGCTTGGGGTCAAGGGTGATGCCGTGCTGGCGGGAAAGGGCCTCGGCGATGTCCTTGGCGGTGACGGAGCCGTAGATCTTGTTCTCCCCCGCCCGCACCGGGATGGTGAGGGTGAGGTTTTCCAGGATCTCCTTCAGCCTTTCCGCCTCGGCCTTCCGCTCCGCCAGGCGCTTGGCCTGGGCGCGGATCTTGGCTCGAGGGCCCGCATGTTGCTCTCCGTGGCCAAGACGGCGAGGCCCCGGGGCAGGAGGTAGTTCCTGGCGTAGCCCGGCTTTACGTCCACCACCTGGCCCACGTCGCCCAGGTTCTCCAGGGGTTCCAAGAGGATGACCTTCACCGTTCACCCCCTACTTGCGCACCAGCTTTTCCGTGAAGGGCAGAAGCCCCAGGATCCTGGCCCGCTTGATGGTTTTGGCCAGGATGCGCTGCTCCTTGGCGGAAAGCCCCGTGCGGCGGCGGGGAAGGATCTTCCCCGTCTCCGACAGGAACCGCTTCAGCACCTCCACGTTCCGGTAGTCCCTCAGGTCAAACTCCCCCAGGGTGGCCTTGACCTTGGCCCTCCTGGAGGGGCGCTTCTGCGCCTCCTTCTTGGGTTTGGCGTCCTTCGCGCTCAAAACGGCAAATCCTCCTCCGGCGGGAAGTCTTCCAGTCCTTCGTCTATGTCCACCCCACCCGTCTGGACAGGTTGGGGCCTGCTTCCGCCGGCTTGGGCAGGCCCACGGGTGGGTCGCTCCAGCCTGAGGGCTTCCACACGGGTCTGGAAGCGCCTCTCCCCACTGGAGCTGGTCCAGGAGTCGTTCACCAGACGGCCGATGACCAAAAGCCCATCGCCCTTCCTAAGCTCCCCGGCCCACTCGGCCAGCTCGCGCCAGGCCTGAACCTCTATGAAGTGGGTTTTCTCCTCCCCCGTGCGGGGGCGGCGCTCGTTCACCGCCAGGCCCAGGCGCACCACCGCCGTCCCCTGAGGGGTGTAGCGGAGGTCGGGGTCGCGGGTGAGGTTGCCCATGAGGAGGACCTGGTTCAGGGCCCGGCGAAGCCTGGGCTGGCCCCGGGCGTCCTCCACGGTCTCCCGGTGGCGGGCCTCCAAGGGGTCGATGAACTCCCCCCGCACCTGGAGCTCGCTCCGCTTCTCCCCGTCCTTCTCCCACTGGCGGTACTCCAGCCGCCCTTCCACGAAGAGGGGCTGGCCCTTCTCCAAGACATCCCCCCACATCTCCGCCTGGCGGCCCAGGAGGCGCACCCGGTGGTACCAGGGGACCTCCTTCTCCTGGCCGGCCTCGTCTAGAAGAAGGTCCTGGCCCGCCAGGCTGAGGTCCAAGACGGCCAGCCCCCCCTGGGTATAGCGCATGTCCGGGCGGGCGGTGAGGGTGCCGATGAGGAATACTTGGTTCAGGCCTCTGGCCATGAGAACAGTTTACGCCTTGGAGAGGAAGGGCTCGGCGGCCTTGACCACCATAACCCGGCGCACGTTGTCGCGGATGCGAAGCTCCCGGGCCAGGTCGTTTACCCGGTCCTCGGGCATCTCCACCTGGTAGAAGAGGAAGTAGCCTTGGGCGTCCTTGGCGATGGGGTAGGCCAGGCGGCGCATCCCCCACTCTTCCACCTTCCCCACCTTGGCCCCGTGGGCCTCGAGGGCCTTGGCGATGATCTCCTTCTCCAAGGCAAGCTGGCTCTGGTCCAGGTTGGGGTTCAGGATGACGTTCACCTCGTACTTGCGCATCTCCACCTCCCTTCCGGGCCCGGCAGGCCGCACGAAGTAGGATTATACCCCCTTCTTCCCCCAAAGAAAAGACCCAGGGCCCCAAGGGGCCCCCACCTGGCTCCGCGGGCAGGACTCGAACCTGCGACCAACCGGTTAACAGCCGGCCGCTCTACCTGCTGAGCTACCGCGGACCGACCGCAGAGAGCACTATACCAAAAGGCCTAAGGAAGCGTCAAGAAATCCCCAGGGGAAAACCCCACCGCAAGGCCTGCTTGCGGTGGGGCCGCCAAAGAGGAGGGGGGCTCAAAGCTTCTTCAGGGTCTGGGCGAGCTCGGTGAGGACCTTCTGGGCGTCCCCGTAGAGCATCCGGGTGTTGTCGGCGTAGAAGAGCTCGTTCTCCACCCCGGCGAAGCCCTTCCCCTGTCCCCGCTTGATGACGATGACGTTCTTGGCCTTGTCCACGTCCAGGATGGGCATGCCGTAAAGCGGGCTTCCCGGACGGCGGGCCGCGGGGTTCACCACGTCGTTGGCCCCGATGACCACGGCCACGTCCACGGTGGGGAACTCGGGGTTGATCTCCTCCAGGTCCTTGAGCTTATCGTAGTCCACCCCGCCTCGGCCAGGAGGACGTTCATGTGCCCGGGCATCCGCCCCGCCACCGGGTGGATGGCGAACTTCACCTCCACCCCCCGGGCCTCGAGGAGGTCCGCAAGCTCCTTCACCTTGTGTTGCGCCTGGGAAAGGGCCATGCCGTAGCCGGGGACGAAGACCACCTTGCCCGCGTAAGCCAGCATCACGGCGGCGTCCTCCACGTCAATGGGCTTGAGGCTCCCCTTGACCTCGGAAGCCTCCTGCTCCACCCCAAAGCCCCCCACCAGCACGCTCCACACCGAGCGGTTCATGGCCTTCGCATGAGCACCGTGAGGAGGGTACCCGCCGCCCCCACCAGGGTGCCCGCCACCATGAGGCCGGGTTGCCCACGGCGAAGCCCTCAAAGCCCACGGCCATCCCCGTGAAGGCGTTGTAGAAGGAGATGGCCACGGGCATGTCCCCGCCGCCGATGGGGAGGGTCATGAGGACGCCGAAGGCCAAGGCCAGGAGGAAGAACAGGACGATGCTCGCCGTGGCGTCGTTCCAAAGGAGGGAAAGCCCCAAGAGGAAGGTCACGGCCAGGACCAGGGCGTTCAGCGCCTTCTGCCCCGGGAAGAGGATGGGGCGGCTTCGCATAATCCCCTGGAGCTTGGCGAAGGCGATGAGGCTTCCCGTGAAGGCCACGCTGCCGATAAGCCCCCCCAGGATGGCCAGGGCCATGAGCCCCGGGTTTTCAAAGGCCCCCTTCAAGAGCTCCACCGCAGCGATGGTGGCGGCGGCCCCACCCCCCATGCCGTTGTAGATGGCCACCATCTGGGGCATGTCCGTCATGGCCACCTTCACCGCCGCCCACCAGGCCACCGCCGAGCCCAGGAGAAGGGCCAGGAGCATCAGGGCGAAGTTCCCCATCCCCGGCCAGAAGAAGGTGGCGAGCACGGCCAGGACCATGCCCCACCCTGCCCAGACGATGCCGCTTTTGGCGGTGGTGGGGTGGGCCATGCGCTTCAGGCCCACGATAAAGAGGATGGCCACCACGAAGTAGGCCGCCTGGATGAGGTCCATCACTGACCACCTCCCTTGCCGGGCTTCCTTTCAAACATCTCCAGCATGCGCACCGTGACGGCGTAACCGCCCGCGGCGTTGGCCGCTCCCAGGATCACCCCCAGGAAGCCGATGGCCTTCTCCAGTCCGGTTTCCGCGTGGCCCAGGACCACCATGGCCCCCACCACCACCACCCCGTGGATGAAGTTGGAGCCCGACATCAAGGGGGTGTGGAGGATCACGGCACCCGGGTGATGAGCTCGTAACCCAAGAAAGCCGTGAGCACGAAGATGTAAAGGGCAGACCAGAAGCCAAACTCCATCACGCACCTCCCAGAAGGGCCTTGGTGGGCCCGTGCAGGACCTCGCCCTCCTTCATGAGGAGAGCGGCTTGGACGATCTCGTCCTCCCACTTGGGGGCGAACTCGCCTTTCTCTATGAGGAGGCTGGAGAGGTTCAAAAGGTTCTTGGCGTACATCTCCGAGGCGTGGATGGAGAGCTCGCTCGGCAGGTTCAAGGGGCCATAGACCCGTACCCCCCGGACCTCCACCACCTCCCCCGGCCGGGTGAGGACGCAGTTGCCCCCACTTTCGGCGGCCAGGTCCACCACCACGGTCCCGGGCTTCAAGCGCTCCACCATGTCCTCGGTGAGGAGGATGGGAGCCCGGCGGCCCGGAACCTGGGCCGTGGTGATGAGGACGTCCATCCCCGCCACGTGGTCGCGGAGGGCCTCGTGCTGGATGCGCTTCTCCTCCTCGGTGAGCTCGCGGGCGTAGCCCCCCTCCCCCTCGGCGCTGATGGGAAGCTCAATGGGCTTGGCCCCCAAGGAGAGGGCTTGTTCCAAAGCCGCCCTCCGCACATCGTAGGCGTAGACCTGGGCCCCCAACCGCTTGGCGGTGGCGATGGCCATGAGCCCCGCCACCCCCACCCCCATGACCATCACCTTGGCGGGGCGGATGGTGCCCGCCGCCGTGGTGAGCATGGGGAAGAAGCGGGGGGAAAGCCGGGCCGCGTGGACCGCCGCCAGGTACCCCGCCACCGTGGCCTGGCTGGACAGGGCGTCCATGCTCTGGGCCCGGGTGATGCGGGGGATGAGCTCCATGGCGATCACCGTGGCCTTTTTGGCGGCCAGAGCCCTCACCAGCTCCAGGTTCTTATGGGCCTGCACAAAGCCCACCACGATGGCCCCGGGCTCCAGGGCCTGGATGAGGTCCTCCGGGGGCGGCTGGACGGTGAAGAGGAGGTTCGCGCCCTTTAGGAGCTCTCCTCGCTCCACAACCTCCGCCCCGGCCTCCTGGTAGAGGGCATCGGGGTAGTAGGCCCCCTCCCC
>BBBN01000052.1 GCA_001311585.1 Thermus sp. JCM 17653 | reverse complement strand
CGGCGGAGCTCGCCTCCCTGGCCCGCCACATGACCCCCCTGGCGGAGGCCCTTTCCGGGGAGGTGCGCCGCTTCACCCTGGCCACGGAGCAACAGGAGGTCCTGGCCCTGAAGGTGGGGGAGTACATCCTGGGGGCGGTGATCGAGCGGGGCATGGACGCAAGGCCATCGGCCAGGAGCTTTCCCGCATCGCCCTAAAGGTGCAAGGCCTCTAGGAGGAGAGATGGTGGAGGAAGCCCTCAAGGAACTCAAGGCCACCCGGGGAGTGCGGGTGGCGGCCCTGCTCAGCGAGGACGGGTTTGTGGTGGAGGAGGTCCGCGAGGAGGGGGCTCCCGATCCCGGCCTCCTTTCCGCCCGGGCGGCCACCGTTTTGGGCACGGCCCAAGCCCTGGCCCAGACCCTGGGCCAGGAAGGCCCGGGTCTAGAAGAGGTCATGGTAGAGTATCCGGAAGGGGCGCTTCTTTTGGCGCCCCTTCCTGGGCACCACCTCCTCCTTCTCCTGGACGGGGTGAAAAGCTTAGGCCGGGCACGGCTCACCCTGAAGAGGGTGCTGCCCAAGCTAGAGGAGGCCCTTAGATGAACGAACTCAAGCTGGACATCCAGATAGACAAGGACACCGCCCTAGGCCGCTACACCAACCTGGCCCTTATCGCCCACACCAAGAACGAGTTCATCCTGGACTTCGCCCTGCTCCAGCCCCAAGGGGGGGCTATGGTGGTGAGCCGCGTCATCACCAGCCCCCAGCACGCCAAGGCCCTCCTCCGCAGCCTGGCCGAGAACGTGGCCCGCTACGAGGAGACCTTTGGCCCCATCCCCGAGCCCGTGGCGGAAAACCAAGCCTAACCTCCCTTCCAGGGCCCCACGCTGGCTTGGGCCAGCATGGGTGGTATTAGAGGTTTTCCCTCCACCAGTCCAGGTAGGCCCGAAGCCGGGCCAGGCGGCGGTCGGGACGGCCCGAGCGGGAGAGTTCGTGCCCTTCCTCGGGAACCCTTAGGAAGCGGGTCTTCACCCCTAGGTGCCGCAGGGCCGTGTACCAGGTTTCCCCCTGGTCTATGGGGCAGCGGTGGTCGGCCTCCGAGTGGACCACGAGGGTGGGCGTCCGCACCTGGTGGACAAGGCGCAGGGGGCTCTTCTCCCAGAGGACCTCGGGCCTCTCCCAGGCTTCGCCCCGAGCTCCAAATAGGCGAACCTGGGGCCGATGTCGCTGGCCCCGAAGAAGCTGAACCAGTTGCAGATGCTTCGGTCGGTGATGGCCGCCTTGAAGCGCCCGGGGTGGCGGGCGGTGAGCCAGTTCACCATGTACCCCCCGTAGCTCCCCCCGCCACCCCACCCGGCTGGGGTCCAGGGGGAAGTGGGCCAGCACGTGGTCCAGGAAGCCCAGGAGGTCCCGCTCATCCCGCTCCCCCCACTCCCCCTCCAGGAGGGCGAAGTCCTGGCCATAGCCCGTGGAGCCCCGGGGGTTAGGGAAGGCCACGGCGTAGCCCGCCCGGCGGAAGAGCTGGAGCTCCAGCATGGGGGCGGCGCCAAAGGCGGTGTGGGGCCCTCCGTGGATGTAGAGGATCACCGGGTGGGGCCCCTCCCCCTCGGGCAAAAGGATCCACCCCGGGACCTTGTACCCCTCGGGGCTTATCCACTCGGTGTAAAGGGGCTCGGCCAGGTCCAAGACCCCGGCGTTGGGGTCAAAGGTGCCCAGGGGCCCCTCGAGGCGGGCCGCATGGGTAAAGCTCTCGGTGAGGCGGAAGACCCCCTTCTCGGTGAGGGCGAAGGAAAGGACGCTTCCCGAAGCCGGCAAGGCCTCCTTTTCCCCGGAGAGGCCCACCCGGTAGAGCCGGGCCACCCCGGCCTCGGTGCGGACCACATACACCCCGTCCCTCCCCCACCTGGGCCCCTGGACGTGCTGGCCAAAGCGGAGGTCGGAGTTGATGGAGTTCTGCAGGCTTCCCTCCAGAAGCACCCGGGCCTGGCCCGCCTTCAGGTGGTAAAGCCTGGCCTCCGTCCCCCCACCCCGCTCAAAGGCGTGCCCCAGGAAGAAGAGGCCCTCGGGGCTCCACTCCAGGGCGTAGATGGGGCCCAGGCCGCCGTAGACCTTCTCCAAGCGCCCTTCCCGGAGGAGGTAGAGGGTATCCCGCCCCTCCATCTGGGCCTCGAGGTCCTCGGGCATGACCAGGTAGAGGCCTTCGGGGGCGTAGACCATCTCCTTGGGAGCGGGGTAGCGGTCCAGGAGGAGGCGCTTTTCCCCCGCCTTTAGGAGGTACAGGGCCACCCTCCCCTCGGGCAGAAGGCCCCTCCCGTCCAACTTGAAGGGCCAGCCTTCAAAAACCCGGGGAACCCCCGGCTTCTGGGCCTCCTTCAGGGCCAGAAAGGCCACCTCGCCCCCCGGCCCCAGGGCGTAGTCCAAAACCCCGGGGGTCTCGGTGAGCCGCTCCGCCTCTCCCCCCCTGAGGTCCAGGCGGAAGAGCTCCTCCCCCTCCCCTACTTTGCGCAGGAAGTAGACGTAGGGGTGGGCGTAACGGGGCTTTCTGGCCTCCTCCTGGGTAAGGAGGCGCAAGCTCCCGTCAAAGAGGGCCAGGCGGGAACGGTAGCGGGGCGGGTCCCCCTCCAGGATGTCGGTGAGGAGGAAAAGGGGAAAGCCCTCGGGGCCGGGCACCAGATCCGAGAGGAAGCGGAGCTTCCACAAGACCTCGGGTTCCATGGCCCCATGATACTGACCGGTCATTCGCCCGCAAGGCCTTCCGGGGAGCCATCCGGTAAGCTTTCCCCATGGACCGGGACGAGCTGGTGCGGTACCTGGACGCCTACCTGAGGATCCAGGCCTTTCCCCAAGACCCCTCCCTAAACGGCCTCCAAGTGGAGGGGAAAAGGACGGTGCGCAAGGTGGGGGCGGCGGTGGACGCCGGAGAGGCCATCTTCCAAAAGGCCCTGGAGGAGGGGGTGGATTTTCTCCTGGTGCACCACGGCCTCTTCTGGGGGAAGCCCTTCCCCATCGTGGGCCACCACAAAAGGCGCCTGGACCTCCTCTTCCAAGGGGGCATCAACCTCTACGCCGCCCACCTGCCCCTGGACGCCCACGAGGAGGTGGGAAACAACTTCGTCCTGGCCCGGGACCTGGGCCTGGTGGACCTTACGCCCTGGGACGTGGGGGTGAAAGGGCGCTTCCCCCTTCCCACCCCCCTCCTCCAGGTGGCCGACCGCCTGGGGCAGCTCACGGGGATGCAGCCCCTGGTGCACCAGGGCGGGGCCGACCGGGTGGAGACGGTGATCCTCGTCTCGGGCTCGGGGGCGGGCCTCCTCCCCAAGGTGGACGCCGACCTCTTCGTCACCGGGGAGCCTAAGCACAGCCTCTTCCACGAGACCTTTGAGCGGGGGCTCAACGTGATCTACGCCGGCCACTACGACACGGAGACCTTCGGGGTGAAGGCCCTCGCCGCCCACCTAGAGGCCAAGTTCGGCCTTCCCTGGGTCTTCCTGGACCACCCCACGGGGCTTTGATGAAAGGGGTCTTTCTCACCCTCGAGGGCCTGGACGGAAGCGGCAAGTCCACCCAGGCCCGCCTCCTCGCCCGCTTCCTGGAGGAGAGGGGCCTAAAGGTGCGCCTCACCCGGGAGCCAGGAGGGGGAATAGAGGTGCGCTCCCTCCTCCGAGGGGACCTTTCCCCCGAGGCCGAGTACCTCCTCTTCAGCGCCGACCGGGCGGAGCACGTGCGCAAAGTGATCCTCCCCGCCCTGGAGGAGGGGGCCTTCGTGGTCTCGGACCGCTACCTGGACTCGAGCCTGGCCTACCAGGGCTACGGCCGGGGGCTTCCCCTCCCCTGGCTAGAGGAGGTGGCGGAGAGGGTTACCTTAGGCCTCAGGCCCCACCTCACCTTCCTCCTGGACCTCCCCCCGGAAGAGGCCCTTAGGCGCATAGGGAAGAGGGCCAAGGACCGCTTTGAGGAGGAGGGGCTGGCCTTCTTCCGGCGGGTGCGGGAAGGGTATCTGCACCTGGCCCGCCTGGAGCCGGGGCGCTTCGTGGTGCTGGATGCCACGAGGAGCGTGGGGGAGGTGCAGGGGGAAATCCGAACCCATCTGAAGGCCCTCCTGCCATAATGGGCCTATGCGCCCCCTTGCCCTCCTGGCCCTCCTAGGCCTTCTCGCCCTGGCCCAGGGGCTTACCTTTCCCAAGAGCACCCTTTACGTGGAGCAAAAGGGCAAGCGCTACCCCCTCAAGGTGGAGGTGGCCGACACCCCCGAGCGCCAGGCCCAGGGCCTCATGTTCCGGCAAAGCCTGGGGGAGGACGAAGGGATGGTCTTCCTCTTCCCCGCCCCCACCGCAGGAGGGTTCTGGATGAAAAACACCCTCATCCCCCTCTCCATCGCCTTCTTCAACCGGGAAGGGGTGGTGCTGCGGATCCTGGACATGGCCCCCTGTAAGGCCGACCCCTGCCCCGTCTACTACCCCGGGGTGGTCTACCAAGGGGCCCTGGAGGTCAACCAGGGCTGGTTCCGGAGGCGGGGCCTCGGCGAGGCGCCCGGTAGGCGGGGAGGCCCTGAGGCTTTGGCCCAAATAGTGGAGCGGAACCCCCTCTTCCCCCTGGCGGCCTTTCTCCTCCTCATCCTGCTCTCCGTCTTTTCCCTCCTGGGCTACCTCTTGGCCTTCCGCAAGCCCCCGCCCGCCCCTCCCACCGCCCTCATCCGGGTGGAGACCCGGGAGGGCACCAAGATCCTGGAGGGCCGCCTGGCCCGCACCCCCGAGGCCTGGGCCCGGGGGCTCGGCCTACGGCAGGAATCCCTGGAAGCCCTCCTCTACCTTTTCCCCGAGGCCACCGACGCCCCCTTCAACACCCAAGGGTACCGCTTCGGGGTGGTGGTGGCCTTCCTGGACGGGGAAGGCCGGGTGCTGCAGGTGGCCCACCTAAGGCCGGGGGAAACCTACGCCCCCGGCACCGCCTACCGGGGAGCCCTGGAGGTGCGGGAGGGGCTCCTCTCCCTGCGGGCCGGGGACCGGGTCGCCCTCAACGGGCCGGCTTTTCCTGGGAGAGGCCCCTGAGATCCAGGAGGAAGTTCCCGGTGCTGGGCACGAAGACCGTCTGCACCCCCGGGGCCAGCTTCTAGGCAAAGGTGAGCTGGACCACCTCCGGAGCGCCCTTCAGGGCACGGCCCCGGAGCTCTATGGCCTTGGCCTCCCCTTCCGCCCGCAAAATGGCGGCGTCCCGCTCCCCTTTGGCCTCTATGACCCGCCGCTCGGCGGCGATCTCCGCCTGCTTGCGGCGGTTGATCTCGATCTGCACCTGCTGCTCGGCGGTCTGCTTCTCCTCGATCACCTTGGCCACCGCTTCGGGGATGCGGATCTCCCGCAACAAAACGGAGACCAGCTCTATGTGGTACCGGCGCAGGACCTCCTCGAGGTCCTGGATCACCGAGGTTTCCAAGGCGGTGCGCTGGGTGCTGATGAGCTCCGCCGCCCCGTACTGGCCCACGGCGTCCCGCACCTTGGAGCGCACCTGGGGGACGATCAGGGTTTCCAGGTAGCCGGGTCCCACCTCCTGGTGGAGCCTAGGAGCCTGGTCCCCAAGGATGCGGTACTGCACGGTAACGTCCACCCCGATCTCCAACCCCTCCTTGGAGCGGGCGCGGATGGAGGTGTCCACGCGGCCCTCCCCCTCGTGGTCCCAGAAGGGGAAGGGCCAAGGACCGCCTGGGGGTAAAGAAAACCCCCACCCCCAGGAGCAACAAGACAAACCCCGCTAGGTTGAGCACGCTACAGCCTAACCACCAAGGCTCCCAAGAACAAGGCGACCTACTCCTTGGTCTCCGACCCCTCGGACTTGCTCCCACCCTCGGAACCCTTCTTGGCGTAATCCTTCACGTGCCAGCCCGACCCCTTGAAGATGATGGCGGGCGGGGTGATAACCCGCTTCAAGGGCTCCCCGGTCTCCGGGTGGGCCTTCAAGGGTTCCTCGTGGAAGCCCTGCTCAAACTCGTAGTAATTGCCCGTCTCCAAGCCCTTGTAGACGTAGACCGGCATACGTTACCCTCCCGGCCCCATTTTGACACTCCTGCTACTTGAGTGTCAAGAAAGGGGCATAGTACCCTCCCTCCGTGGACAAGCCCGCTTTGCGCCGCCTCCTCCTGAAGGCCTGGCGCACCCTGGACCGGGAAGCCCTCTCCCGCCAGGTCCTAAAGGTCCTCCTCCCCTGGGTGGCCAAGGAGGCTTCCGGGACATCCTTCTTTACCACCCCCTGCCCCACGAGCTGGACCTCACCCCCCTGGTGGAGGCCTACCCCGCCCGCTACTACCTGCCAAGGTGGCCGGGGAGAGCCTAAGCGTCCACCCCTGGGGGCCCTTGTCCCCGGGGCCCTTCGGCCTTAAGGAGCCCACCACCGAGGCCGTGGACCCCGGGATCTTGGAGCTGGTGGTGGTGCCGGGCCTGGCCTTTGACCGGGAAGGCTTCCGCTTGGGCCACGGAAAGGGGTACTACGACCGGTTTCTGGCCGGGATAAGGGCCTTCTCCCTGGGGGTGGTGCCCGAGGCCCTCCTCCTGCCCCGCCTTCCCCGGGATCCTTGGGATATCCCCGTGGCCTTCCTGGCCACGGAAAAAGGGGTGATAGCCCTTTGACGTGAATCCTTCGCCCAAGCCCAGGCGTGGTACCGGGGCCCCCATGCTGGCCCAAGCAGCATGGGGTGGTATAAGCCCGGCGCCAGGGAGCCCAGGGGTGCTAAACTCGCCCCATGCGGGGTGCCCTCCTGGACCGGGATGGGGTTCTGCTCCTTTTAGACGAGGAAGCCCTCTACAAAAAGGCCCTGGAACTCTCCGCCCACGGGGCCGGGCTGGAGAAGAGCCTGGCCGTCCTGGCCAGGGTGATGGGAAGGCTCTTTCAGGCGGTGCGCCACCTGGAGGTGCGCACCCTAGGGGAGGAGGAGGGCCTTTGGCGGGACCTGGTCCGGGAAGCCTCCCGGGAGCTACGGGTGCCCGAAGCGCACCTCCTGCCTTGGCGCTACTACCGCTTCATGAAAAAGGCCCCCCAGGCGGAAGCCCTCCTCCAGGGGCTCAAGGCCCAAGGGCTTCGGATAGGGGTGCTCTCCAATACCCTGCCGAGCCTCGAGGAGAGCCTGGCCTACCACGGGCTGGCCCCTTACGTGGACGGGTTCTTCTCCTCCTGCGCCCTGGGGGTGGCCAAGCCCGATCCCCAGGCCTTCCTCTTGGCCCTGGAAGGCTAGGGCTTTCGCCGGAGGAAACCCTTTACCTGGATGACGACCCGGAAAACGTAGACACCGCCCGGAGGCTGGGCTTCCGGGCGGAGGTCTATCGGGCTACAGCACGGGAAGCTCGGCCACAGTAGCCACCTCCAGGGAAGGGTTTCCCTGCCTAAAGGCGGCGATCCGCCCCACCACCTGCCCCCCCGCCCGGACCACCATCTTCTCCATGGCCTTCATGGTCTCCCCGCTGGAAACCACGTCGGAAACCAGGGTCACCTTCTGGTTGAGGAGCTTCTCGGCGAAGCGGCGGTCCAGCCAGAGCACCTCCCCCACCCCCAGGGTCAGGGTCTGAACCTCCTGGATGATGGGGTCTTCCATGTAGGGGCGGCGGCGCCTGCGGGCCACCACGTAGGGCAGGCCCAGGTCTCCGCCAGCACGTGGGTGAGGGGGATGGGGCTCGTCTCGGTGGTGAAGAGGATCTCGGTATCCGAGGGCACCAGGGGCTTCAAGGCCCAGGCGGCGGCCCGGACCAGCTCGGGGTCCCCCAGGAACTCCACCAAGGGAATGCGCCGCCCGGGCAGGGGCTCAATCAGGGGCACGTGCCGGGTGACGCCGCCGATGGCGATGGGGTAGGTTTCCATAGCCTCCTCCTATTCCGGCTTGAAAAGGGGAAGGTGGCCCAGGGCCACCACGTCCTGGCGAGGGGTACCCTCGGTGAAGACGGCGAGCACCCCCACCACCTCTCCCCCCACGCTCTCGATGAGCTCCCTGAGGCCCGCCAGGGTGGAGCCCGTGGAGACCACGTCGTCCACGATGGCCACCCTTTTGCCCCGGATAAGGGGAACGTCCGCCCCGTCCAGCACCAAGAGCTGGGGCTTCCCCGTGGTGATGGAGAGCACCTGGCGGCTTATAGGGTTGATCATGTAGGCTTCTCCGTTTTACGGGCCACCACGTAGGGCTTTCCCGTGATGCGGGAAAGGGCGTGCGCCAGGGGAACAGCCTTGACCTCCGGGGTAACCAGGGTTTCCACTTCCGGGGGTAAGCGTTTGGCCAGCTCCTCCGCCGCCGCCTCGGTGAGCTCGGTGTCGCCCAAGAGGTTGAGAAGGGCCACGGCCACGTCCGGCCCCACCCGGACGATGGGAAGCTCCCGCTTGACCCCAGCGATCTCCACAGGGTAGGTCCTCACGGGCCCAGTCTATACTGAAGCATGCTGCACGCCAAGATTGAAACCCTGGGTGTGGACCCCCAAAACGGGAGCGTGGTGGTCCTGCTCAGGACGGAGAACGATAAGCTCCTCCCCATCGTCATCGGCCCCCTCGAGGCCCACCACATCGTGGTGGCCTTGCAAGGAGAAAAGCCCCCCAGGCCCCTCACCCCAGACCTCCTCCTCTCGGTCATGGAAATGCTCCAGGCTAAGCTGAAGCGGGTGGAGATCATAGACCTCAAGGAGGGCACCTTCTACGCCCGCCTCATCCTGGAGCACCGGGGGATTGAGCTGGAGGTGGACGCCCGCCCCTCCGACGCCATGGCCCTGGCCCTCCGGGCCGGGGCGCCCATCCTGGTGGCGGAGGAGGTGGTGGAAAAGGCCGGGGTGGAGGAGGCGAGCCTCAAGCCCCACGGGGCGGCGGAAGCCTAGGCCTTGCGTCGGCTTCTTCCTTTCTCCTCCTCTTCTCCCTGGCCCTGGGCCAGCGGCTTGCGGTCCTTGGGGACTGGGGGGCGGATACCCCGGGGCGGGCCCAGGTGGCGGCCCTCCTCCAGGGGGAGCACGCCAGAAAGCCCCTCACCGCCCTCCTCACCGTGGGGGACAACTTCTACCCCAAGGGCGCCGTGGTAGAGGACTTCCTGAAGGAGCTGCCCCCCGTGCCCCTCTACCCCGCCTTCGGCAACCACGACGCCCCGAACCTCAAGGCCCAGCTCCGCCGCTTCCGCCTGGAGAGGCCCTACTACCGGGTCCGCTTGGGCGGCCTCGAGGCCTTCGTCCTCTACACGGAAGGCGACCTCAGGGCCCAGCGGGCCTGGCTGGAGGAGGCCCTGCAAAGCTCCACCGCCCCCCTCAAGGCCCTCCTCCTCCACCGCCCCCTCTACTCCTCGGGGCTCCACGGGGGAAGCCCCGCCCTAAGGAGCCTCCTCGAGCCCCTCCTCCGCCGCCACGGGGTGGCCCTGGTCCTCGCGGGCCACGACCACCACTACGAGCGCCTGGAGGTCCAGGGCCTCCTCCACGTGGTGACGGGGAGGCGGGGGCGCGG
>BBBN01000051.1 GCA_001311585.1 Thermus sp. JCM 17653 | reverse complement strand
CCCTGCCCGAGGGCCCCCCGCCCCGGGCCGAGGTCTTTGACCTCTCCCTCCTCCAGGTCCCCAAGGCCCTGGAGGAAGCCCCCCTGGAGGGCCTGCTTTACACCGCCTTTGACCTGGAAACCACGGGCCTGGACCCGGCCAAAGACGCATCCTGGCCCTGGGGGGAGTGCACGTCCTGGGAAGCGGGTCCTCCGCCACGAGGTCTTTGAGGCCTTGGTGGACCCGGGCCGCCCCATCCCCAAGGCCTCCCAGGAGATCCACGGCCTCACCTGGGAGATGCTCCGGGGGAAGCCCCGGCTGGAAGAGGTCCTGCCCGCCTTCCGGGCCTTCATAGAGGACACCGTCCTCCTCGCCCACAACGGGGCCTTTGACATGGCCTTCCTCAAGCGAGCGGGGATAGACCACCCCCCCCTGGTGGACACCCTCCTCCTCGCCCACCTCCTCTTCCCCGACCTTCCGGACCGCCGCCTGGAGACCCTGGCGGAGCGCTTCGGGGTGCCCGTCCTAGGGCGGCACACCGCCTTGGGGGACGCCCTCATGACCGCCGAGGTCTTCGTGCGGATGCTCCCCCTCCTCAAGGAAAGGGGCCTCGGCACCCTGGGGTCGGTCCTCGGCGCCTGCGAGAAGCTCCCCTTGGCCAGGCTTAAGTACTGAGGCGGGCGAGGGCCCTCCGGCCGATATCCCTCCGGTACACCGCCCCGGGAAAGCCCACCCGGGGGAGGAAGGCGTAGGCCCGCTCCAAAGCCTCTCCCAGGTCCTTCCCCAGGCCCACCACGTTCAGGACCCGTCCCCCGGCGCTCACGAGCCTTTCCCCCTCCTTCCGGGTACCGGCGTGGAAGACCAAAACCCCTTCCGGAGGCTCGGGCAGGTGGAGGGGGATTCCCTTCCTGGGGCTTTCGGGGTAGCCCGGGGCGGCCAGGACCACGCAGGCCGAAGCCCCTTCCTTCCAGGAAAGCCTCGTCCCCCCAAGCCGCCCCTCGGCCACCTTGAGGGCCAGGTCCACCAGGTCGTTCTCCAGGAGGGGGAGGAGGGCCTGGGCCTCGGGGTCGCCGAAGCGGGCGTTGAACTCCAGGACCTTGGGGCCTTCCCGGGTGAGCATGAGGCCGGCGTAGACCACCCCCCGGTAGACCACCCCCTCGGCCTCCAGCCCCCGGACGAGGGGCCAGAGGATCTCCTCCTCCACCCGCCTTAGGGTCTCCGGGTCCATGGGGTAAGGGGCCACCGCCCCCATCCCCCCGGTCATGGGGCCCTGGTCCCCGTCCAGGAGGCGCTTGTGGTCCTGGGAGGAAAGGAGGGGGAGGAGGGTCTTGCCGTCGGTGAGGGCCAGAACCGTGGCCTCCTCCCCCTCCAGGTACTCCTCGATGACCACCTCCCCGCCCTCGGGGCCGGAGAGGAGGTTGATCACCGCCTGCTTGGCCTGGTGGAGGTCCAAGGCCACCGTGACCCCCTTCCCCGCCGCCAGGCCTGAGTCCTTCACCACGATGGGCGCCCCCACCTCCTCCAGGTACTCCAGGGCCTCGAGGGGCTCCTGGAAAACCCTGTAGCGCGCCGTGGGGATGCCGTAGCGCTCCATGAGGCCCTTGGCGAAGGCCTTGGAGCCCTCGATCATGGCCGCCCTCTGCGTGGGTCCGAAGACCAAGAGGCCCCGGGACTGGAAGCGTCGGCGATGCCCTCCACCAGGGGCGCTTCCGGGCCCACCAGGGTGAGGTCTATCCCCTCCGCCAGGGCCCAGTCCGCCAGGGCCTCCACGTCCCCGTTCCAGGGGACGAGTTCGGCCAGGGCCGCCATGCCGGCGTTGCCGGGGGCGGCGTAAAGCCTCTCTACCTGCGGGCTTTGCGCCGCCTTCCAGAGGAGGGCGTGCTCCCGCCCCCCGCTTCCCACCACCAGGACCCTCATAGGAAGGATTCTACCCGGTGGAGGCTGGCCTCCACCTCCCGGCGCACCGCCTCCGGGAGGGAGGCCACCTCGGCCCTCAGGACCGGGTGGTCCTGGGCCAGGAGGTGGGCCGCGAGAAAGGCCCCCCTGCCCCACTCCCCTCCCTGGCCCAAGAAGGCGGGGCCCGCCAGGGCCTCTTTTCCCCAGGCCCTAAGGAGGGCCCAGGCCCGGAGGTAAAGGGGCTTCTCCCGGGGGGAAAGGGCCTGGAAAGCCCGCGCCGCCTCCTCTCCCAAAAGGCCCGGAAGCCCCTCGGGCGGGGGAAAGGCAAGGCCCAGGAGGAGGAGGGCCACGGCCCGGGGGTAGAGGCGGTGCTCCAGGTGGAGGACCCGGGCCTCGAGGACCGCCTCCGTGTCCCCGGGCAGGACGGGTACCCGCCCTTGGAGGAGGATGGGCCCGGTGTCCATCCCCTGGTCCACGAAGTGCACCGTGGAGCCGGTTTCCTTCTCCCCCGCCTCCAAGACCCTCCGGTGGACGCCAAGCCCGGGGTAGTCGGGGAGGAGGGAGGGGTGGATGTTGAGGAGGCGGCCGTACCAGACTTCCACGAACCCCGGGGAGAGGAGGCGCATGAAGCCCGCCAGGAGGACGAGGTCCACCCTCCTCTCCTCGAGGAGCCCCAAGGCCTCGGCCTCAAAGGCCCTCCGCCCCCTCCAGGGGAGGGCCAGGGCCTCTACCCCCCGCCTTCGCGCCCGCTCCAGGGCCAAGGCCTGGGGGTTGTCGGAGACCACCAGGACCACCTCCCCCAAGGGGTGCCCCTTAGGGAAGGCCTGGAGGAGGGCCTCGAGGTTCGTCCCCCGCCCCGAGGCGAAGACCGCCATCCGGGCCTTCCGGCCCAGGGGAAAGGGCCAGACCATCTACCCCTCCAAGGCCTCGGGGTGGTGCTTCCGCCAGTAGCGCACCAAGCCCTGGAGGTTCATGTAGGGGGGGTCGGCGAGCTCGTAGAGGCGCATGCCCGCCGCGTCCACCCCCGCCCTCCTCAAGCCCTCCCGCCAGTAGGCCTCAAAGCGCCGGGTCATCTCCTCCTCGGAAAGCCCTTCCTTTAGGCGGTGGAGCACCCAGCCCGCCCAGGCCTCCAGGACCTCCCTAAGGGCCTGGAGGTGGGACTCCACGTCCCTATAGGCCCCGAAGTGGTGAGGTAAAGGACCTCGGGGCGCAAGGCCAGGAGGCGGTCCAAGGAGCGTACCAGCTCTCCAGGTGGATGTCCGGGGGCGGCGTGGGGAAGGACGGGCCCCGGGGCGATGCGCACCCCGGCGATGTCCCCGGCGAAGAGGAAGCCCCCCACCAGGTAGGCGTGGTGGTGGCCCGCGTGGCCCAGGGTCTCCAGGGCCTGCACCCTCACCCCGCCCACCTCCACCTCTTCCCCGTCGGCCAGGACCCGCACCCTCCCCTGGGGGATGGCCCTAAGCTCCCCCCAAAGGGGCCTGAGCATGGCCCCGTAGATGCGCTCGGCGGAGGCCAGAAGCCTCGAGGGGTCCACCAGGTGAGGGGCGCCTTTAGGGTGGACGTAGACCGTGGCCCCAAGCTCCGCCAACCGCCAGGCGGCCCCCGCATGGTCCAGGTGGATGTGGGTCACGAAGACGTGGCGCACCTCCTCGGGGGCCACCCCCCGCTCCCGGAGGGCGGAAACCAGACGGGGATAGGTGCTCTCGGGGCCCGTCTCTATGAGGAGGGGGCCTTCCTTGGTCCTGAGGAGGAAGCTGGCGATGACCCCTTCCGCTCCCTGGAAGCCGAGATCCAAGACCTCTACCACGGCCTCTCCTCCTTGGGGCCGATGCGGGTGTGGAGGGTACCGATGCCCTCCACCGCCACCTCAATCCGGTCCCCGGGGCCCAGCGCCCCCACGCCCTCGGGGGTGCCGGTGAGGACCACGTCCAGGGGCTCGAGGGTCATGAAGCTGGAGATGTAGGAAAGGATCTCCGCCACGCTGAAGATCATCTGGGAAGTGTGCCCCTCCTGGCGGAGCTCCCCGTTGATGTAGGTGCGCACCCAGGTGTTCTGGGGATCTAGGTCGGTTTCCATCCAAGGGCCAAGGGGAGGAACTTGTCGGCGCTCTTGGCCCGGACCCACTGCAGGTCCTTCTTCTGGCGTCCCGGGCGGTGATGTCCACGGCGATGGTGTAGCCCAGAACGTGGTCCAGGGCCTTTTCGGGGGGGACGTTCCGCATCCGGTCCCCGATGATCACGGCGAGCTCCCCCTCGTAGTGGAGCTCCTGGGTAAAGAAGGGGTAGGGCACGGCGTCCCCCGTGTTCCCGGGGTCCCGGGGGTTGGCGGGGTGGGCCAGGGCGTTGGGGGCCTTCAGGAAAAGCCCCGGCTCCTGGGGCAGGTCTTCCCCGAAGTCGTGCCCCATCTCCCGGATGTGCCCCTTATAGTTCCGCCCCACGCAGACGATCTTGCTGGGGGTGGCGGGCGCCAGGAGGCGCACCGAGGCCAGGTCGTACCGCCTGCCCGTGGGGTTACCCCCGGGAGCGTCCGTCTCCAGGACCAGCTCCCCTTCCAGAATTCCCCAGCGGCCCTCGTTGAAGCGCAGGATCTTCATGCCCTAAAGCTACCATCTTCCCAAAAGGATTTGCAGCCCCCGGAGGAGGACCACCCCCGCTACCCAAAGCGCCCCCAGCCGGCCCTCGGCCGGGGCCAGGAGGAAAAGGGCCAAGTAGCCGAAGAGGGCCCCGAAGGGAATGGGGTAGATCCCCCTCCGCCTCCTCCGCCAGTAGAGGAGGTGGTAGGCCCCCGCCACAAAAAGGCCCAAAGCCGTGGCCCAGAGGGTCTCCCGGGGAAACCAGGCCAAGAAGAAGCCCAAGGAGGGGGCGATCCCCCCGCCTCCCCGGAAACGGAAGAAAAGGGGCCAGTTGTGGCCCGCCACCAAGGCCGCCCCCGCAAAGGGGCGAAGGGCCTCGGGGGTGAGGAGGGCCGCCAAAACCCCCTTTCCCAGGTCAAAGAGGACCACCAGTAAGGCGGCCCGCAGACCCTTGCGGCGGAAGACCCCCGAACCTCCGGGAAGGTCCTTCTCCCGCACCTCGGGGAAGAAGAGGAGCCCCCCCACCAAGGAGCCCAGGAGGTAGGCCAGGAGGAGGTAGGCCATGCCCCCATTCTTGCAAAGGCCGGGACCCTGGAGTATCCTGAGAATGGAAGTTTCCATGAAGCGCTTCCACACGCCATGAGGAAGAAGCAACCCACCATCCACGAGGTGGCCGCCCGGGCAGGGGTGGGCCTGGGCACGGTGAGCCGGGTCCTCAACAACCACCCGGCGGTGCGCCCCGAGACCCGGGCCCGGGTCCTTAGGGCCATGGAGGAGCTGGGCTACACCCCCAACCCCCACGCCCGCAGGATCGCCGGGGGTCGGAGCTACACGGTGAGCGTCCTCCTGCCCTTCGTGGCCACGGAGTTTTACCGCAGGCTCATAGAGGGCCTCGAGGGGGTCCTCCTGGAAAAGCGCTACGACCTGGCCCTCTTCCCCATCCTCTCCCAGGCCCGGCTCAAGCGCTACCTGGAGAGCTCCACCCTGGCCTACCTCACCGACGGCCTCATCCTCGCCTCCTACGACCTCACGGAGCACTTCGAGGAAGGCCGCCTCCCCACCGACCGCCCCGTGGTCCTGGTGGACGCGCAAAACCCCCGGTACGACTCGGTCTACCTGGACAACTTCCTGGGGGGCAGGCTGGCCGGGGCCTACCTCGCCCGCTTCCCTGGGGCCATCTTCGCCATCAAGGTGGAGGAGGAGCCCGACCGGGCCTTCCGCCGCACCGTCTTCGCCGAGCGCATGGCGGGCTTTGGGGAGGCCCTAAAGGAGGCGGGCCGCCCCTTCCCGGAGGACCACCTCTACGTCACCCGCCTTTCCCAGGAGGGGGGGCGGCTCGCCCTGCGCCACTTCCTGGAAAAGGCCTCCCCGCCCCTCAACGTCTTCGCCGGGGCGGACCAGGTGGCCCTGGGGGTCTTGGAGGAAGCCCAGCGCCTCGGCCTCACCCCGGGAAAGGACGTGCGGGTCCTGGGCTTTGACGGCCACCCCTTCGCCGAGGAGGTGGGGCTTTCCACCATCGCCCAGCCCGTGGAGGCCATGGGGGCCCGGGCGGCCCAGCTCCTCCTGGAGAGGATGCAGGCTACGCCGGAGCCCCCCGGGAGGTGCGCTTTGAGCCCATCCTGGTGGAAAGGACCTCCACCCTGACCCCGGGCCCCGCCCCCTACGTGCCCTAGCAATCCTCACCATGAACCTCTGGAACTCCCTGACCAACCTGGCGCGCTGGATCGTGGCCCTGCCGGTGGTGGGCCTCCTCCTCGGGGCCCTCTACTTCGCCTGGCACGCCCTATGGGAGGCCGTTTCCGCCCTGGGGCAGGGCCTCGAGGCCGCCCTCCCCACCTGGTGGGGGCCGTGGACCTGGCCCTCCTCTCCGCCGTCTTCCTCATCTTCAGCGTGGGCCTCTTTGAGCTCTTCATCGGCAAGCTGGAAGTGCCCTTGGACAACGTCTTGGCGGTGGAAAGCCTGGCCGACCTCAAGAACAAGCTGGGCCAGGTGATCGTCATGATCCTGGTGGTGAAGTTCTTTGAGAAGGCCCTGGCCTTCAAGCCCCAGGAGGCCCTGGACTTCCTCCTCTTCGCCGGAGGGGTGGCCCTCCTAAGCGCCGCCTTGTGGCTGGCCCGGGCCAAGGAGTAGGTGCTGGTCTACCTGGACCAAAACCACGCCAGCCGCATGGCCAAGCACCTCCTGGGCCAAAGGGGGCACGAGGCCTTCGGCAGGCTCTTCCAGGCCCTAAGGGAAAAGGCCCTGGCCCCACCGAGCCCCTTCCACGTCCTGGAAACCCTCTACCCCCAAAGGGGCCCGGAGGAAAAGGCGGGCTACCTCCTCCCCGCCCTACAGGAGGTCTTCGCCGCCCTCTCGGGCGGCTACTGGGTCCGGCCCTGGCTGGAGGTGGCGGTAAGGCAGGAGAGGGGGCTTTACCGGGAAGACCTCCTCTTCCGGGAGGGAAGCTGGGAGATCCCGGCGGACCTCTCCCCCTTCCAGGGGCTTCCCGAAAGCCTCCGCGGGCTCCCCTACGGGGAGGCCTTTGACCTGGCCCTGCGGGAAGTCCGCTCACGCACCGGCCTTAGGGAAGTGCCTTCGTGCGGCTCCTTGCCCACCTCCTGGCCCGCACGGCCACCGACCCCCACCGCAAGCCCCGCCCCTCCGACCTCCTGGACGCGGTGATGGCGGCCACGGTCTACCCCTACGTGGACCTCCTCCTCACCGACCGCTACCTCCGGAACCTCCTGCCGGAAAGAAGCGTGGGGGGAAGGCAGAAAGAGGTGGAGGCCCTGGTCCTTCGCCTCCGGGGGGAGTAGACTCCGGGGCGTGAGAGGCATCCGGGACCCCCGCCTCCTCCCCATTGCCGAGAAGGTGCTGGAGGGGAAGCGGCTTTCCTTTGAGGACGGCCTCGTGCTCTACGAGACCCAGGACCTCCCCACCCTCATGCGCCTGGCCAACCTGGTGCGGGAGCGGAAGCACGGGCACAAGACCTACTTCGTCCACTCCATCCGCGTCTCCCAGACCAACATCTGCTACGTGGGGTGCACCTTCTGCGCCTTCCAAAGGCGCTTCGGCGAGGAAGGGGCCTGGGATTGGGACGTGGACGAGGTGGTGGCCTGGGTGAGGGAACGCTACCAGCCGGGGCTCACCGAGATCCACATGACCGCAGGCCACCACCCCAAGAGGCCCTTCTCCTACTACCTGGACCTGGTGCGGGCCCTCAAGGAGAGCTTCCCCGGAGTCCAGGTGAAGGCCTGGACGGCGGCGGAGATCCACCACTTCGCCAAGGTCGCCCGCATGCCTACCGGGAGGTCCTAGCGGCCCTAAAAGAAGCGGGCCTGGACGCCATGCCGGGAGGCGGGGCGGAGATCTTCGCCGAGAGGGTGCGCAAGAAGATCGCCCGGGCCAAGGTCTCGGCGGAAGGGTGGCTGGAGATCCACCGCACCGCCCACGAGCTCGGCATCCCCACCAACGCCACCATGCTCTACGGCACATAGAGACCCTGGAGGAACGCTTGGACCACATGAACCGCCTGCGCCGCCTCCAGGACGAGACCGGGGGGTTCATGAGCTTCATCCCCCTGGCCTTCCAGCCCGACGGGAACCAGCTCGCCCGGGAGCTCGGCAAGAGGGAGTTCACCACAGGGCTGGACGACCTCAGGAACCTGGCCGTGGCCCGGCTTTACCTGGACAACTTCCCCCACATCAAGGGGTACTGGGCCACCTTAACCCCTGAGCTCGCCCAGGTCTCCTTGGACTGGGGCGTGACGGACATAGACGGCACCCTCATTGAGGAACGGATCGTCCACATGGCGGGAAGCCCCACGCCCAAGGGCCTCACCAAGCGGGAGCTCGCCCAGATCATCCTCATGGCGGGCCGGATCCCCGTGGAGCGGGACGCCCTCTACCGGGAGGTGCGCCTTTGGGACCGGGTGGAGGCCTGAGGCCACCCGCCAGGCGGGGGGAAAGGCCTGGGGAGAAGAGGGCATGAGGGCGCTGCGGGTGGGCTTTCCCCCCTACGCCAACGTGGCTCCCCTGGTCCGCTTCCTGAGGCCGGAAGGGTTCTCGGTGGTCCACGCCCCCCCCACCGCCCTCAACGCCTGGCTTCTGGAGGGGAAGCTGGACCTTTCCCTGGCCTCCAGTTACGCTTACCTCCGGCACCAGGAGGCCTTGGGCCTCCTGCCGGACTTTTCCGTGGCGGTGCTCGGGCCGGTGTACTCCGTGAACCTCTTCCACCGCCCGCCCTTAAGGGACCTAAAGCGGGTGGCCCTCACCACGGAAAGCGCCACCAGCGTGGCCCTCCTCAAGCTTCTTCTTGAAGAGCAGGGCGTTTATCCCCATTACCAGGAGGCGAGGGGGGGGCTGGAACTCCTTTCCGCTTACGATGGGGTGCTCCTCATCGGCGACCAGGCCATCCAGGCGTACGCCGCCCTCCTCCCCGGGCTCCCCGAAACCCCCCACGCCCTCCCCACCCACCTGGGCGGGGTCCAGGTCACCGACCTCTCCGTCCTCTGGTTCCAAAAGACCCGCCTCCCCTTCGTCTTCGCCGTCTGGGCCTACCGGAAGGAAAACCCGCCCCCCAAGGCCCTGGTCCGGGCCCTAAGGCGGGCCAGGCGGGAAGCTTGGCCCGGTTAGGGGAGGTGGCCCGGGGGGAGGCGGAAAGGCTTGGGGTCCACCCCGCCCTCATGGAACACTACCTCTGGAACTTCCGCTACCACCTGGAGGAACCCGACCGCCTGGGCCTCCAAGCCTTCGCCGAGGCCTTAGGGCTTCCCTTCCGGCCCCTCTACTATCCCGAATAGCGATGGGCTTGCCTTGCAAAGGCAAGCCCGTCGGGTGTATATCCTTTACCGCGCCTTCTTCCGCCTCACCTACCGCAAGACGGAGGCCTCACTCCAGGACCTGATGAAAGGACCCTTCCCTTCCCACCAGTCCCTGGCCCGCTACGCCGTGCATCACCTGGACCTCCAGCTCTTAGAAACCCTCCTGGAGAGGCTTGCCCGGGAACTGGAGGCCCACCTGGCCCCC
>BBBN01000050.1 GCA_001311585.1 Thermus sp. JCM 17653 | reverse complement strand
CCCAGAAGGGCCCTCCTCCGGGTGCGGGCCTCGGGAAGGGAGGCCCTCCTTCCCCTCTGGCCTTTGCCCCTCCTCCCCCCGGGAAGTCTCACCGCGCCCCTTTCCCACTTCTTCCACCCGGAGGGGGTGGTCTTTGCGGCGGAGGTGGCCCCCACGGGCCGGGACTACCCTTTGGTCTCCACCCAGTACCACGGCTACCTGGGGGAGGTGGAGGCGGTGAAGGTCCTCACCGAGGCCGAGGCCCTGAAGGCGGAGCCCAAGGAGGAGAAGCGCCTCTCCTTCTACCCCCCCTGGCCCCAGGGGGAGCACGCCTGGGCCATGAGCGTGGACCTCGCCCGGTGCCTGGGGTGCGGCCTGTGCACCCTGGCCTGCCAGGTGGAAAACAACATCCCCGTGGTGGGCAAGGAGGAGGTGCAGAGGGGCCGGGAGATGCACTGGATCCGCGTGGACCGCTACTTCGCCGAGGAGGGCGTCCTCCACCAGCCCGTGATGTGCCAGCACTGCGAAAAGGCCCCTTGCGAGGCGGTCTGCCCCGTGGCGGCCACGGAGCACTCCGACGAGGGGCTCAACCCCATGGTCTACAACCGTTGCGTGGGCACCAAGTACTGCTCCGCCAACTGCCCCTACAAGGCGCGGCGCTTCAACTTCTTTCCCTACGCCGAGGCCTTCCTCGGCCAAGGGGACCCGAGGCGGGCCAAGGAGAGCCCCCTCGCCCTCCTCATGAACCCCGAGGTGACGGTCCGAAGCCGCGGGGTCATGGAGAAGTGCACCTACTGCGTGCAGCGCATTGAGCTCGCCCGCGCCGAGGCCGCCAAGGAGGGACGGGGGATCCGCACCGGGGAGATCCAGACCGCCTGCCAGGAGGTCTGCCCCGGGAAGGCCATCCACTTCGGGGACCTCCTGGACCCGGAGGACCCCATCCAGGCCCACCGGAAGGAGGGGCGGCACTATGCCCTCTTGGAGGAGGCCAACACCTGGCCCCGCACCACGTACCTGGCCCACCTGAAAAACCCCAACCCCCGCCTAAAGAAGGAGGAGGCCCATGGCTGAAAGGCATCCCGACCACGACCTGATCCAGGGGGAGTGGACGGAAAGGACCCTGGTGGAAAAGCTCCTGGAGCCCGTGGAGAAGCCCCCGCCCAGGCCTTGGAGGGTGGTCCTGGCGGTGGCTTCGCCCTCACCCTGGCCTGCTTTACGCCATCTTCGTCACCTTTGTGAAGGGCCTTGGCACCTGGGGGATCAACCAGTTCCACAAGCTGAGGAAGCACTAGGAGGGCGGGGTGCTCTACGGACTCATGGCCTACTTCGACGCGCCGGAAAAGCTCCTTAGGGCGCTACGGGTTTTGCGGGAGAAGGGGTACCGCCGCCTCGAGGCCCTCACCCCCAACCCCGTGGAGGGCGTGGAGGCGGTCCTGGGTAAGGACGAGCGCATCCCCTGGGTGGCCTTCGCCCTAGGGGTGCTGGGGGCGGGCCTCGGGCTTTTCCTCCAGGTCTACACCACCCTGGACTACCCCCACAACGCCGGGGGGAAGCCCCTTTTGGGCTGGCCCGCCTACATCCCCGTGACCTTTGAGCTCACCATCCTCACCATCACCGTGGGGATCTTCCTCTACCTCCTCTACGTCAACGGCCTGCCTCTTTCGGCCCACCCGGCGGTGCGGGCCAGGGCCTACGCCCGGGTCCTTCTGGACGAGTACGGGGTTTTCGTCTACGCCTCGGACCCCCGGTTTGACCTCGAGGCCACCCGGGGCCTCTTGGAGGGCCTGGGGGCGGAGGTGGAGGAGGTGCGGCGTGATTAGGTTCCTTCTTCTCCTCCTACCCCTCCTCTCCGCCTGCGGCTGGATGTGGGACCAGCCCAAGGTCAAGGCCTTTCGTGAAGCCCCCCTCAAGGTGGAGGTGTCCCCCGAGCGGGTGCGCTTCGGGGAGAACCTGAACCCCGAGGTGCGCCTGGGCCTCAAGCCCGAAGGGGGCTTTGCGGAGAACCCCTTCGCCTTCACGGAGGAGGACCTCCTCCGGGGCAAGGTCCTCTACCGGAGCTTCTGCGCCATCTGCCACGGCCTGAACGCCCAAGGGGACGGCCGGGTCATCCCCTTGGGGGTGCCGAGGCCCCGCTCCTTCCACGACCCCGGGGTGAAGGCCATGCCCGAGGCTATTTCTACTTCGCCGCCACCAACGGTTTTGGCCGCATGCTCTCCTACCGGAGCCGGATCCCCGAGCGGGAGAGCTGGCTCATCGCCCACTACATCAAGCGGTGCCTCCTCGAGGAGGCCTGTCCCTTGGAGGTGGTGAATGCAGAGGTCTATTGAAGCGCGGCCCGCCTGGCCCCTGGTTCTGGGCCTTGGCCTTTACGCCCTGGCCTTTCTTTTCGGGGTCCAGGCCGCCTACTTCCCCTTCGCCTTCTTCCTCCTCCTCTCCTTAGGCGCCCTTCTCGTCCTCCTCCTGCACAACGCCCTAAAGAGCCGCTGGGGCCTTCCCTTGGAGCCCTACCTCTACCCCCTGGCCCGCCTCTTGCCCCTGATGGGCCTGTTGGGCCTCCCCTTCTTCTTCTTCCTGCCGGAGCTTTTCCCCTGGGCGAGACCCGAGGCCCCCTTGGACCCCATCCTGGCCCACCGGAGCCCCTACCTGAACGCTCCCTTCATGCTCTTGCGCTACGTCCTCTTCTTCGCCCTCTTTTCCTGGGTGCTCCTCAAGCTCAGACCCGGGGAGCACCGGGCCGAGGCGGGGGCCTGGGGGTTGCCCTTGGCCTTCGTGGCGGGCACCTTCCTCTCCTTTGACCTCTTCATGAGCCTCGAGGCCCACTTCTACTCCGCCTCCTACGGGGGCATCGTCCTCCTCTCCGCCGCCATCCTGGCCCTGGCCGTGGGCGTGGCCTTGGCCGCGCGGCGGGGCACGGCGGCCCTTCTGGGCCAGGCCCAGAACCACACCAACCTCCTCCTCGCCCTCTCCATCGTCTGGATCTACCTGGAGGCCACCACCCTCATCATCGTCTGGGGGGCGGACTTCCCCCACGAGGTGGAGTTCTACCTGAGGCGCCTCCAAGAACCCTGGAACGGGGTGGCTGCCCTTTGGGTGGTGGGAGGGTTCTTCCTCCCCTTCCTCTACCTCCTCACCAACCTGCCCAAGCGGGAGGCCCGCTACCTCCTGCCCGCTGCCCTGTGGGTGGCCTTCTTCCGCCTGGTGCACCTGCCTGGTACCTCCTCCCCGCCTTGGGCCGGGGGATGGGGGTGGGGGAGGTCCTGGGCTTCTTGGGTCTCGGCCTCCTCTTCGCCTCCCGCTTGCGGGAGTAGGGGCATTTGCACCTACCTCACAAGCTCCGGGTCCACCCTGGAGATAGGGGTACGCGGTACGCGTACCCGGGAGGTGGAAGATGACGAGGGTTCTGGTCTTGGGCGGTGGCTCCGGCGGCCTGGTAGCGGCCAACAAGGTGAAGCGGCTTCTGGGGAAGGAGGTGGAGGTCACCCTGGTGGACCGGAACACCCACCACGAGTTCATGCCCGCCTACCCCTGGGTGCCTTCGGCATGCGGGAGCCCGAGGAGATCCGCCGCCCCTTGGCCAACCTGGAGAAGCGGGGCATCCAGTACCTCCAGGCCACGGTGGAGGCCCTGGACCCGGAGAGAAACCGGGTGAAGACCACCGCCGGGGAGCTCGCTTACGACTACCTCATCGTCTCTTTAGGGGCGGAGGCCCTGCCCTCCCCGGCCCAAGACGGCCACGCCCCCTGGAGCCTGGCGGGGGCCATGAAGCTCCGCGAGGCCCTGAAGGGCTTTAAGGGCGGGAGGGTGGTGGTGGGGGTCTCCTCCCCCTACTACCCTTGCCCCCCGGCGCCCTACGAGGTGGCGGGGCAGGTGGAGTTCGCCCTCAAGGTGAAGGGCGTCCGGGAAAAAAAGCACCGTGGAGGTCTTCCACCTAAACCCCGCGCCCCTCGCGGGGATGGGTCCGGTGATCTCGGGGAAGGTGATGGAGGTAATGAAGTCCAAGGGCATCGCCTTCCACGGGGAGTTTGAGCCCACAGCCTTTGAGGGAGGGAAGGTCAGGGCCAAGGACGGCCGGGAACTGGCCTACGACCTCCTCATCCTGGTGCCTCCCTTCGCCCCCAACCGGGTGGTGCGGGAAAGCCCCCTCGCCGGGCCCCAGGCTTCCCCGAGGTGGACCGCACCACCTTCCGCTCCCCGAGGTTCCCCAACGTTTTCGTCATCGGGGACACGGTGAACCCCGCCCTCATGCTTCCCCCTGCCGGTGGTGGCCCACTTCCAGGGGGAGTACGTGGCCGGGGTCATCGCCTCGGACCTCAAGGGGGCTTACATCGGCGAGCCCTTCAACCCCGTGGCCATGTGCATCATGGACTTCGGCGACAACGCCCTCCTGCCCCAGTGCTCCTTTGACCGGGTGCTGGCGGGCACGGGCATGCCCTCCTGCGGGGTTATGGCCGTGGGCAAGTGGGTGCGGGTAACCAAGATGCTCTTTGAGGGCTTCTGGTTCGCCACCCTCATTGAGTAGGAGGTGAGCATGGAAACCGCCCTCAGCGTGGAAGAGCGCCTCGCCCGCCTGGAAGAGGTGCTGGAGAAAAGCGGCCTCGGCCTCCTGGCCCAGATGGGGGTGGGGGAGACCCTCGCCGAGAACCTGGGCCTCCTCATGGACCCAAGAACCTGCAGCTCGTCTCCCTCCTCGCCCGCTTTCTGGACCAGGCGGAGGCCCTGGAGAAGCTGGCGGAGACCCTGGAGAAGCTGGACAAGTCCGGGGCCTTGGCCTTCCTGGGGCACCTCTCGGAGAACTTCGGGGAGGGCCTGGGGATGCTCATGGAGCCCCAGCTCCTCAGGCTCGTCTCCCACGGGGCGAACCTCTTGGACATCCTTTCCCGCATTGAGCCCGCCGCCGTGGGCATGATGGCGGGGGCCTTGCAGAAGGGCCTTTCGGAAACCTTCACCCCCGAGGTGATGCAGGACCCGCCCCGGGTGGGCCTCGCCGGGCTCTTGAAGCAGCTTGCCGACCCCGAGGTGCAGAAGGCCCTGGGGGTGCTTTTCCTCCTTCTGAAGGCCCTGGGCAAGGCCTTCGGCCACATGAACGAGGAGCGGAAGGCCCTCGAGGCCCTCATGGCCAAGATGATGCCCAGGAAGTAGCTCGGTTGGGGCCCCCGTTGCGGCGGAAGCCGCAACGGGGCGCTTTAGGCCAGGGTCACCCGGTCCCGCCCCGCCTCCTTGGCCCGGAGAAGGGCGTAGTCGGCTTTAAGAACCCACTCTTCCAAGACCTCCTTCCCTTCCGGCACCTCCCCCCCGGCGATCCCGGCGGAGAGGGTGAGGGGATGGGGGACGGGGGGAACCCGCTCGGTGCGGAAGCGCTCTCGCACGCGCTCCACCACATCCTTGGCCGCCTCGCGCCCGGCCCCGAAGAGGATCAGGAGGAACTCCTCCCCCCCATACCGCACCGCCAGGTCCTCCTTGCGCACGCTGGCCTCCAGGATGCGCCCCAGGCGCCTTAGCACCTCGTCCCCCACGGGGTGGCCGTAGGTGTCGTTCACCCGCTTGAAGCGGTCGATGTCCAGCATGACCACGCTCACCGGGGCCTGGTAGCGCCGGGCGAGGGCCAGGAGCTTGGGGAGTTCGGCCTCGAGGCCCCGGCGGTTTAAAAGGCCGGTGAGGGGGTCGGTGAGGGCCAGGAGGCCCCACTCCGCCTGCCTCAGGGCCTGGCGCAGGCGCTCCCCCAGGAGGGAGAGGAAGCTTTCCGGCACCTCTTCCTTAGGAGGGGTTTGGAGGTAAAGGTAGGCGGTGTCCCCGTTTAGGGGAACGGGAAGGGCGTGGGGGTGTGCTCCCCCACCAGGCCCCGCCGGGCCCTGAGCTCCAGGCCCACCGCCTCGGGGAAAAGCTTCTGGGCGGCCTCGAGGGCGCCGAGGAGAACCCCCTCTGGGCTCAGGGTTTGGGTGACCCGGGGGGAGAGCCGGGCCAGGGCTTCCAGGAAGCGGGTCCAGCGTTCCGTGTGGGTCGCCGTGCGCCGCCACCCCAGGAAGGTGGCGTAGAGGAGCCCCAGGCTTCCCACAAGCCCCCCGTAGAGGGCCAAAAGGCGCACCCCCAAGGGGGTGGGCTCCTGGGTGAGGAGGGCGGGCATCAGGAAAAGCCCCCCCAGCGTCAGGGCCAGGAAGGGGAAGGGGGGCTCCTCCTGGTCCTCCGCCTCCACCCCCAGGGCCAGGAAGAGGTAGCCCAAGGTCCAGAGGAGGTGCACAGGGTGGCCCGTAGGGTAGCCCGGGCCCGCCTCCAGGAAGGCGTAGGCCATGTCGGCCACCAGGAAGAGGAGAAGCCCGGTCCCCAGGAGGGCCCGCCCCGAGAGGAAGCGCTCAAAAAGACCCTCCAGCCGCGGCAGCAGGAGGAAAAGAAGCAGGGCGTCCCAGGCGCTGTAGACGCGATCTACCCCAAGGTGGGCTCAAAGGCGGTGAGGAGGCCCAGCGCCCCCAGGGGCAGGAGGGCCAGGGCGAGGCGGGGAGGTTTGCCGGGGAGCCGGAGAAGGGCCAGGGTGAGGAGGGCGTAGCCCAGCAGGTAGGGGAACTCCAGGTAAAGCCCTGGGCGGAGGCGCCCCAGGTCCTCCAGGGTCCACAGGAGGTCGCCCAGCCCGAGGAAGAGGAGGGCGAACCCGAAGGCCCTTTGCCTCCTCTTCCGGGCCACGTAGGCCCCGGCCGCCAGGGCCACCAGGGGCGTGACCAGGCGCTCGCTCCAGGGGGCGGTGGGGGGAAATAGGGCGAGGAGCCCGAGTCCATAGGAGGCCACGAGCCAGTTTAGCCCAGGGGCCTATCCCGGCGGGTGCGTTTCTGCCAGGGCCTCGAGGGCCTGGCGCAAAACCCCAATCCCTTTGAGAAACTCCTCCACCTCCAGGTGCTCGTGGGGGGTGTGGTCCAGGGTGGAATCCCCGGGGCCGTAGGCCACCATGGGCACCGGCCAGTGGGGGGCGAGGACGTTCATGTCGCTCGTCCCCGTCTTCAGCTTGAACACGGGCCTCCCCCCGGCCTTGCGGATGGCCTGGCGGAAGGCCCGGGTGAGGGGGGTGTCCTTGGGCCCCTGGTAGGGGACTTCCCGGCCGAAGAACTCCAGCTCAATCGTGGGGGGGGCGTAGGCGGTGAGGTGGCGGATGGCCTCCTCGGGGGAAGCCTCGGGGGAAGCCTTAGGTCAAAGAACATCTCCGCCACCTGCTTGAGCTCGGCGGGGTGGACCTTGAAGTCGCGGAGGGTGTACTGCACCTGGTCAAAGGGGCGCTGGCCCACGTTCATGGCCTCGGCCCAGGCCTTGATGGCCACGAAGTAGCTGATGAGCTCCTCGGCGGCGTTGGGCTCGTGGTGGGCGGAGTGGAAGTGGTCCTTTTCCCGCCGGGCCTTCACCAAGAGCCTTCCCTTGTAGCCCAGGGTGATCCCCTCCCAGCCCGAGGGCTCCCCGATCACCGCGTAGTGGGGCTTGAGGCGCGGGGCCACGAAGCGGGCTCCTTGGAGCTTGGGGCCTCCTCCTCCGTGGCCCCCACCAGGTGGACGGTAAGGCGCTTTTTCGCCTTTTCCGAAAGCCCCGCCGCGGCGAAGATCATGGCCACGAAGGGCCCCTTGGCGTCCACCGCCCCCCGGCCGAAGAGCCTGCCCCCTTCCAGGCGCACGGGGATCTGGCCGGGCACGGTGTCTATGTGCCCCAGGAGGACCACCTGGACGGGCCCTTCCCCCACCTGGCCCCGGGCGTTGTCCGCCTCGTCCACGAAGCCTCTTAGGCCTAGGCGCGCCATGCCCTCGGCCAGATACTCGGCCACCAGGCGCTCCTCCCCGGAAGGGGAGGGGATCTCCAGGGCCCCCTTTAGGAACTCAACGGGATCCAAGGCGCTTCCGCTCATAGGTTTCCTTGCTCCAGCCCCCGTCCTTTAGGACGGCAAGGAGGGTCCCCGGCCTTAAAGTCTCCCCCGGGTGCACGGGTACCGTGGTGGCGCGGCCGTCGGGGTGCCGAAGCCGCACGTGGCTTCCCCGGACCCGCACCACCTGAAACCCTTCCTCCTCCAGAAGCCGGACGAGCTCCTGGCCGGTGATGGGGATAAGGCGGGGGCTCACGCGGCCTCGATTTCTAGCTCGCCCTCCAGGCCTACGACTTCGGCCTTCTCCTCTTCCAGGGATACGGCGATGGCTTCCTGCAAGCGCTGGAGGAGCTCCTCAAAGCTTTGGGCCTGGGTGTGGGCGCGAAGCTCGGGCACGTGGGCCACGAAGTAGCCCTCCTCGTCCCGCTCTACCACCACGCGGTAACGCTGCCTCATCCCCCTATGCTAGCACCGCCCTCACCGCTTCCACCACCTGCTCCAGGTCTTCCTTGGCGATGACCAAAGGCGGCAGGAAGCGGATCACCGTGGGCCCCGCCTGGAGGGTGAGGACGCGGTGCTCCTTCTCCAGCTTGGTGATGTAGGGGGCGGCCTTTTCCTTGAGCTCCAGGCCCACCATGAGGCCCATGCCCCGCACCTCCCGGATCTTGGGGGAAGGGATGGCCTTGAGCTTCTCCATGAACCAGGGCCCAAGCTCCGCGGCCCTTTCCCAAAGCCTCGTGCGCTCCAGGTAGCGGATGGCGGCCACCCCGGCGGCCATGGCCAGGGGGTTCCCCCCGAAGGTGTCCCGTGCCCGCCCTTGGGCATGCTCCGCGCCACCTCCTCCCGCATCACCGCGGCCCCCAGGGGCACCCCGCCCCCCAGGGCCTTGGCCAGGGTGAGGATGTCGGGGACGATGCCGTAGTGCTCAAAGGCGAAGCGCTTCCCCGTGCGGCCCATCCCGGTCTGAATCTCGTCCAGGATGAGGAGGGCGCCCTTTTCCTGGGTGATCTCCCGGGCCGCCTGCAAAAACTCGAGGGTCGCCGGGCGCACGCCCCCCTCCCCTTGCACGGCTCCAGGATCACCGCCGCCGTCTCCTCGTCCACGGCCCGCCTTAGCTTCCACGTCGTTGTAGGGGACGAACTCCACCGGCTCCACCAGGGGCAAAAAAAGGCTCCCGGTACTTGGCTCCCAGGTGACGGAGAGGCTTCCCATGGTCCTTCCGGAGAAGCCCCGCATGGCGGCCACGAACTTCTTCCTGCCCGTGTGGGCCCGGGCGAACTTGAGGGCGGCCTCGTTGGCCTCGGTGCCGGAGTTCACCGGGAAGACCCGGTTGAGCTCCGGGGGGAGGATGGCGGTGAGGGCGCGGTAGAACTCCCCCCGCATGGGGGTGGGGAGGGTCTGGGGCATGGCCATGAGGGTTTCCGCCTGGCGCTTCACCGCCTCCACCACCTCGGGGTTGCTGTGGCCCAGGTTGGCCACCCCGTACCCGCCCACGCAGTCTATGTACTCGTTGCCCTCCGCGTCCCACACCTTCGCGCCCTGCCCGCGAACGATGAGGAGGTCGTGCTTGGTGTAGACCCCGGTGTCCAGGGCCTTCTCCGCCTCCAAGAGGGCCCGCCAGTCTTCCTTCACCGCGCGTTCCACCTGCCACCTCCCATAAAGAAAAGCCCCGGGGCCTGCCCGGGAAGCACCCCTTCCCGGGCCCCTTCAGGCTTTGCCCCGGGGCCCCATCCCCCTAAGGCTAGGGGGATTGCCCCGGGGTGTCAACCCGTGTAGCAT
>BBBN01000049.1 GCA_001311585.1 Thermus sp. JCM 17653 | reverse complement strand
CCCGTACGAGGGGGTGCCCTTGGGGAGGACCGTGGCCGGGGTCCTGGAGAGCGGCGGGGCCCAGGAGGGTGGGCCTTGAGGAGGGCCCCCACCTGGTCCTCTACCTCCACGGGGGCGGGGACCCCAGGCGGGCGGCCCTGAGGCTTATGGACCTCATGGCCCGCCACCCCGTGGCCCTGGCGGACCTCTCCCGGGTGAACCGGGGAGATGCCGGCCTCATGGCCTACCTGCGGGACCTGGGGCTTTACGGGCGGCTGGCCGCCTACGCCTCCTGGGGCACCCCGGCCAACAACCTGGGAAGCGCCCTGGCCCAGGGGGGGCTTTTCCTGGGGAGGGAGGAGGAAAGGCTTATGCGCCTCGCCGAGGCCTACTTCCAGCACTGGTGGGGGGAGGTGGGGAGGCCTTGGGTGAGGGCCCGCTTCCCCGAGCCTTGCCCGAGGAGGCCCGGGGGGTGGTGGCCCTTTGGCCCCATGCCCTCCTGGAGGGCCGCCTTCTGGACCTCCAGGGGGTCCGCTTTCCCTGGCGGCGCGCCTTTGAGGCGGAGCCCAGCCTGAACCTCCACCCCCTTTCCCAGGGGGTGGGTTGGTAGAATAAGCCGGTTATGAGGCCCGAGGTCTTGGAGCTGAGGCGCCTCGAGGCCCTGGTCCAGGCCTGGCGCCTCCTGGCCCCCCTCACCCAGCGGGAGGCGGTTTACCGGAAGGTGGTGGAGGCGGCCAAGGGGACCACCCGGGCGGTCTCGGTCCTCCTCTTCCTCCACCGGCCGGAGGAGGACGCCCTGGAGCTGGTGGCCGCAGCCGGGCTTTCCGCCGATAAGCTGGGCTTCCGCCTTCCCCGGGGCAAGGGGGTGTCCTGGCGGGTCTTGGAGTCGGGGGAGCCCCTCTTTATCCCGGATGTCTCCAAGGACCCTCAGGTGATCTTCCTTACGGGGAGGGTGCAGCCCGGGGTGTACCTGGGGGTGCCCCTGCGGAGCCCCGAGGGCAAGGTCCTGGGGGTGCTCTCCATGGACACCGCCGGGGGAGTGGGGAGATTCTCCCCGAGGAGCGCTTCTGGGTTGAGGCCCTGGCGGAGGCGGCGGGGATGGTCCTTTCCCGCATCGCCGCCCTGGAGGAGGCGAGGAGGGAGGCGGAGCGCCATAGGGCCCTTCTGGGGCTTTCCTTGGCCCTCGAGGCCTCCCGCGACCCCCTGGCCATGGCCCAGGAAGCCCTGGAGACCCTCCTCCGCCTCACCCCCTACCACGGGGGCGCCCTTTACCTCTTCCAGGAGGGGGTGGTGCGCCCGGCGGTGATGGCGGGCCGCTACCCGGAGGGCTTTCCCCGGCTCTACGAGGCCCACCCCATCCGCTTCGGCCAGGGGCTTTTGGGCCACCCCTCCCTCTGGGAGAAACCGGTGTACGTGGAGGACTATGCCGCCTTCCCCGGGGCCCTGAAGCCTTCGCCGAAAGCGGCCTGCGCTCGGTCCTCCTGGTGGCCCTGAAGCCGGAGGGGAGGCGCTACGGGGTTTTAGCCCTGGGCTCTTTTGGGGAGCGGGTACCCCACCGGGAGGAGGACGAGGCCCTCCTGAAGGTGGTGGCCAGGAGGCTGGAGGAAGCCCTGGAGCGCCTCTTTCAGCTGGATACCTTCGCCTCACCCGGGAAGCGGCCCTGAAGGCCCTTTCCCGGGTGCTGGAGCACCGCGACCTGGAAACCCAGGGGCACACCGAGCGGGTGGCGGAACTCGCCGTGCGCCTGGGGCGGGAGCTGGGCTTTCCCGACCTCGAGGGCCTGCGCCTGGGGGCCTACTTCCACGACCTGGGGAAGCTGGCCCTCCCCGACGAGGTGCTCAAGAAGCCCGCCGCCCTCAACACCGGGGAGTGGCGGCTGGTCAAGACCCACCCCGAGGTGGGCTTTGAAATCCTTCAGGACCTGCCCTTCCTTCCCCAGACGGCCCTCAACGTGGTCCTCTACCACCACGAGCGCTGGGATGGCTCGGGCTACCCCAAGGGGCTCAAGGGGGAGGAGATCCCCCTCGAGGCCCGCATCTTCGCCGTGGTGGACGTGTGGGACGCCCTGGTCTCCGAGCGCTCCTACAAGCCGGCCTGGCCTCCAGAAAGGGCCAGGGAGGAGCTTCGGGCCCAGGCGGGCCGGACCCTGGACCCGAAGGTGGTGGAGGCCTTCCTGGGGCTGGACCGCGTCACTCCACGGTGACGCTCTTGGCCAGGTTGCGGGGCTGGTCCACGTCCCGCCCCAGGAGGACGGCGATCTCGTAGGCCAGAAGCTGCAGGGGCACCACGCTCACGATGGGGGCGAGGAGGGGGTGGACCTGGGGGACGTAGATCACGTCCTGGGCGAGCTTCCTTATCTCCTCGTCCCCCTCGGTGGCGATGGCGATGACCTTCCCTCCCCGGGCCCGCACCTCCTGGATGTTGGAGAGGGTCTTCTCGTAGAGGGGGCCTTGGGTGGCCAGGACCACCACCGGCAGGCGCTCGTCGATGAGGGCGATGGCCCGTGCTTCATCTCCCCGGCGGGGTAGGCCTCGGCGTGGATGTAGCTGATCTCCTTGAGCTTCAGGGCCCCCTCGTAGGCGGTGGGGGTCTGGACGTGCCGCCCCAGGAAGAGGAAGTCCTGGGCCTGGTGGTACTTCTCCGCCAGGTGGGCCACCAGAGGCCTCCTTTCCAGGACCTCCTCCACCAGGCGGGGAAGCTTGCGCATCTCGTGGACCAGCCCCCTCGCCTCCCCCTTCTCCAGGGTGCCCCGGGCCCGGCCGAAGCGCACCGCCAGCAGGGCCATGGCCGCCAGCATGGCGGTGTAGGCCTTGGTGGAGGCCACCCCGATCTCCGGCCCGGCGTGGATGTAGAGCACCTCCTCCACCTCCCGGGTGAGGGTGCTCCCCTTGGCGTTGATGACCCCTAGGGAGCGGGCTCCCTTGCGCTTGGCCTCCCGAAGCCTTCCAGGGTATCGATGGTCTCCCCCGACTGGCTGATGGCGATGGCCAGGGTCTTCCTATCCACCACGGGGTCGCGGTAGCGGTACTCGCTGGCCACGTCCCACTCGGTGGGGATCCGGGCCAGGGCCTCCAGGAGGTACTTCCCGTAAAGCCCGGCGTAGCTCGCCGTGCCGCAGGCGATCACGTGGACCCGGTCCACCTCCTTGGGGTCCAGGGCGAGGCCCAGCTCCACGTCCCCCTCCTCCTCCCGCAGGCGGCCCCCCAGGGTGTTCTCCAGGACCCAGGGCTGCTCGTAGATCTCCTTGAGCATGTAGTGGGGGAAGCCCCCCTTCTCGGCGGCCTCGAGGGTCCAGTCCACCTCCACCACCTCCCGGGCCACGGGGCGGCCCTTTAGGTCCGCGATCTCCACCCCTTCTCGGGTGATCCGGGCCAGGTCCCCGTCGTGGAGGAAGATGACCCTCCGGGTGTAGGGCAGAAGGGCGGGGACGTCCGAGGCCAGGAAGTTCTCCCCCTCCCCCAGGCCCACCACCAAGGGGCTCACGGTGCGGGCGGCCACGATCTCCTCGTGGTCCTCGTGGACCACCACCACGGCGTAGGCCCCCCGCACCTCCCCCAGGGCCTCCCGCAGGGCCTGGAAGAGGTCCCCCCGGTACTTCTCCTCCACCAGGTGGGCCAGGACCTCGCTGTCCGTCTCCGAGGCGAAGCGGTGCCCCTGGGCCTGTAGGGCCTCCTTGAGCTCCAGGTAGTTCTCGATGATGCCGTTGTGGATCACGGCGATCTTCCCGTCCTCCGTGGTGTGGGGGTGGGCGTTAGGGTCCGTGGGGGCCCGTGGGTGGCCCAGCGGGTGTGGCCCACGCCCAAGGGACCTTCCAGGCCCGTCCCTTTAAGGGCCTCCTCCAGGGCGGAAAGCTTCCCCGAGCGCTTCACCACCCTTAGCCCTTCCGGGGTGCGCACCGCCACCCCGGCCGAGTCGTACCCCCGGTACTCCAGCCTCCTCAGGCCGTCCAAAAGGACGTCCGTGGCGTTCCGAAACCCGATGTAGCCTACGATTCCGCACATGCTTGCCCCTTAAGGCGGGCCCACTTTGGGCCCGTCCAGAAACCCTCCTAGCGCCCTGCCCCTCGGTTGTCCCCTCTTAGGGCTTTCCCTTGGGGCTTTTCTCAGGCGGGCGGGGCGGGCACACCCCGGGCGGCATCCGCGGATTCCTCGACCTTTCCCGGCCCCAGCCGGTTATCCCTCTAAAGGGTCCGCCACCTCGTCAGGCCCAAAGGCCCCCTGCGCTTCCCGCCTTCCTGGACCGGCTTCTTCTTCCGCCCTCTCACCCCCCGCCGGAGTATAGCAAACCTAAAGGCGGGAGGGCTTGACACCCCAGCATGAGGCCTTTATGATAGCCCCGGATGCAAGGGGAAAACCGGCCCCAAAAGCTTGGGTTGGGCCCCGCATCCCGGGAAGCTGGGTGGGAGAGGAAACGCGGAAACTCGCCCGCACCCTCTTCCCGGAAGACCCTGAAGGGGGTGTGAAGGAGTATGAAGAAAAGGCTCGTGACGCTACTGGCAGGGCTTCTGACCGTGCTCTCCATGGGCTTCGGTCTGGCCCAGTTCTCCGACGTGCCCGCCGGGCACTGGGCCAAGGAGGCCGTGGAGGCCCTGGCGGCCAAGGGCATCATCGTGGGCTTCCCCGACGGCACCTTCCGGGGCAACGAAACCCTCACCCGCTACCAGGCCGCCCTCATCATCTACCGCCTCCTGCAGCAGATTGAGGAGGAGCTGAAGGCCAAGGGCACCTCCCCCACCATGGAGCCATGTCCTCCGAGGACCTCGAGGCCCTGAAGAACGCCGTGCAGGAGCTTGCCGCTGAGCTCGCCGCTTTGGGGGTTAGGGTCTCGGCCCTGGAGGACAGCGCCGCCACCAAGGACGACATCGCCCGCCTCGAGGCCATGATCGAGGAGCTCAAGGCCCAGCCCATGCCCCAGGTGGAGCCCGGCATGGACCAGGCCGCCCTCCAGGACCTCATGGACCGGGTGGAGGCCGCCTCCATCGCCGCCGACACCGCCCTTGCCCAGGCCCAGCAGCTGGCCGAGCAGCTGGACGCCCTGGCCCAGGACGTGGAGGGCGTGAAGGGCGACGTGGCCGCCCTCTCCACCCAGGTGGAGGCCAACGCCCAGGCCATCCAGGCCCTGAACGAGCTCGCCGTCCTCCTCAACCAGGACGTCCTCTCCCTCCAGGACCGGGTGACCGCCCTGGAGAAGATGGTCTCCGGCGGCCAGGAGCTTCCCGACCTGGGGGAGTTCGCCACCAAGGAGGACGTGGCCGCCGTCCAGGAGTTCGCCGCCGCCCTGCGCTCCGACCTGGTGGGCCTCTCCGAGAAGGTCTCCAAGCTGGAAGGCCAGGTGGCCGACCTCTCCAAGGTGCAGTACTCCATCAAGGGCTCCCTCTCCGCTACTTACGGCACGGTGGTGACCAACACCGGCACCAACTTTGACATTGACCGCCTCTTCCCAGGCAACGCCTTCTCCACAGGGACCTACGGCTCCTTCTCCTCCAGCATCCAGGCGGGGGACAGCAACCAGGCAACGTCTCACTTGGCTCCGCCTCCCTCACCTTCGGCGTGAAGGTGGCCCAGCCCGGTCAGCAGGGGGTGAACGTTTCCGAAGCCAGCGCCACCCTCCAGGTGCCCGCGGCTTTCGGGACCACTTACGCCCCTGCTCCCACCATCCGCCTCAACGCCGCGAGCGTTAAGGGCAACGTGGACGGCCAGGCCTTCAGCGTGGTTTACAGCCGGGCGGTGAGCAGCTTCAAGTTCAACGACTACCTCTTCGCCAACGACAACGACCCCGAGGCGGCCAACCCCCGCCAGGGCATGGTGGCCACCTTCTCCGGCACCAAGTTCCCCCTCTCCCCCGAGGTGACCGTGGTGGCCGGGGTGGCCGGGGTGGGTGGGGACAGTGCCCCTGCCCTCAACGGCAACTACTTCGGCATCCGCACCGCCCTCAAGCCCTTCTCCGCCCTCAACCTGGCCCTGAACTACGCCACCAACCTGGGCAACCGCTCGGCCATTGGCGTGGACGGCGGCCTGGAGCTGGGCCCCGCTAAGCTCTCCGGCTCTGGGTTTCCTCCCAGACCCCCGGTAGCCCCTTCGCCGACTTCTTTAACAACACCCTCTCCGATTGGGCCTACTACGCCCAGGCCGAGGCTAAGCTTGGCCCCGTTTCCCTCTCCGCCAACTACCACGCCGTGGACCCGCAGTACGCCGACGGCCAGGCCGGCATGTCCGAGAACCAGGACACCAACTACTATGGTGGCCTGAAGGCCGGGGCGCCCTACGGGGCGAACACCCGCGGCCTGGGGGTCTCCGCCAGCGTGGGCTTCGGCCCCGTCACCATCAAGGGCTACGCCGAGAGCGAGGGGGACTATAACAAGAGTGCTGGGAGCGTCAACGACGCCCTTGGGGTGGCCGTGACCCTGGGCAAGTTCCGGGGCTTCAGCCTGACGGGCTTCTACAACGCCGCCTACAACAGCGGGAACGACTACTTTGCCTTCGCGAACCCCGTGGACGCCCTTGGGAGCTACTACTACACCATTGAGAACCAGAAGTACTCCTCCAGCTTCGGCGTGAAGGTGGCCCACGACGGCCAGGCCGAGGACGCCCTTATCCCCACCCTCAACCTCACCGCCCAGTACGCCACCTACTACGTCTCCGGCCACACGGACATCCAGGTCTACGCCAACCTGGCCAAGCCCTTCAAGCTGGCCATCCTGAGCCTCTCCCCGGGCTTCCGCTACCACAGCTTTACGGGTGCGGGTGCCGCTCCCACCTACACCACCCTTAAGGGCGGGGTCCAGGTTTCCACCGATCCCATCCTCTTCGGTCTCAGCCTGGACGGGGCGGTCTCCTACCGCCAGACGCAGTACACCAACAACCCCTCCGGCGTGACCACTTACGAGCTCTACTACCGGGCGGGCGTGAAGATCAGCGACTTCCTGGCCCCCAAGGTGAACGTGAGCGCGGCCTACGCCCACTACGAGGGGGATAGGCTGGCGGGCGCTGGACTGCCCACGGTGGGCTCGGGCAACCAGGCCTTCAGCTTTGACCGCGACCGGGTCTACCGCTCTCCTGACCCCATCGGCGGGCCTTGGGCGGCTACCCCGGGCACCCAGTCCGGCCTGGTGGAGGGCTTCTACCTGCAGGCGGACTACTACAACCTCAGCGTGGCCTACGGGGAGTTCGTGCTCACGGACCTCGCCCGCACGCCCGGGAGCACCTCCTACGGCCGGGGCTTCAAGATCAGCTACAAGTTGGACTTCTAAGAGCCCTTCGCCCTGCCCCCCGCCCCAGAGGGGCGGGGGGTTTGTTCCCCACCCCGCAACGCCGGGGTGGGGGCCCCTATACTGGGAAGGATGACCTTCCGCTACCGGGGGCCCGCGCCCAAGGGGGACCAGCCTAAGGCCATCGCCGAGCTGGTGGAGGCCCTGAAGGACGGGGAGCGCTACGTCACCCTCCTCGGGGCCACGGGCACGGGGAAGACGGTGACCATGGCCAGGGTCATAGAGGCCCTGGAAAGGCCCGCCCTAGTCCTCGCCCCCAACAAGATCCTGGCGGCCCAGCTTGCGGCGGAGTTCCGGGAGCTCTTCCCGGAAAACGCCGTGGAGTACTTCATCAGCTACTACGACTACTACCAGCCCGAGGCCTACGTTCCGGGGAAGGACCTCTACATAGAGAAGGACGCCAGCATCAACCCGAGATTGAGCGCCTGAGGCACTCCACCACCCGTAGCCTCCTCACGCGGCGGGACGTGATCGTGGTGGCCTCGGTCTCGGCCATCTACGGCCTCGGGGACCCGAGGGAGTACCGGGCCAGGAACCTGGTGGTGGAAAGGGGCAGGCCCTACCCCCGGGAGGCCCTTTTGGAGCGTCTCCTGGAACTTGGCTACCAGCGGAACGACCTGGACCTCTCCCCGGGGCGCTTTAGGGCCAGGGGAGAGGTGCTGGAGATCTTTCCCGCCTACGAGACGGAGCCCATCCGGGTGGAGCTCTTTGGCGACGAGGTGGAGCGCATCACCCAGGTCCACCCCATCACCGGGGAAAGGCTTCGGGAGCTTCCCGGGTTCGTCCTCTTCCCCGCCACCCACTACCTCTCCCCGGAAGGCCTCGAGGAGATCCTAAAGGAGATTGAGAAGGAGCTCTGGGAGAGGGTTCGCTACTTTGAGGAAAGGGGAGAGGTCCTCTACGCCCAGCGCCTCAAGGAGCGCACCCTCTACGACCTGGAGATGCTAAGGGTCATGGGCACCTGCCCCGGGGTGGAGAACTACGCCCGCTACTTCACGGGGAAGGCCCCGGGGGAGCCCCCCTACACCCTCCTGGACTACTTCCCCGAGGACTTCCTGGTTTTCCTGGACGAGTCCCACGTGACCGTGCCCCAGCTTCAGGGCATGTACCGGGGGGACTACGTGAGGAAGAAGACCCTGGTGGACTACGGCTTCCGCCTGCCCTCGGCCCTGGACAACCGGCCCCTTCGCTTTGAGGAGTTTTTGGAGAAGGTTCCTCAAGTGGTCTTCGTCTCCGCCACCCCGGGGCCCTTTGAGCTGGAGCGTTCGGGGCGGGTGGTGGAGCAGATCATCCGGCCCACGGGGCTGTTGGACCCCCTGGTGCGGGTCAAGCCCACGGAGAACCAGGTCCTGGACCTCATGGAGGGGATACGGGAGCGGGCCGGCCGGGGCGAGCGCACCCTGGTCACGGTGCTCACGGTGCGCATGGCGGAGGAGCTCACGAGCTTCCTGGTGGAGCAGGGGATCCGCGCCCGCTACCTCCACCACGAGCTGGACGCCTTTGAGCGCCAGGCCCTGGTCCGGGACCTCAGGCTTGGCCACTACGACTGCCTGGTGGGGATCAACCTCCTCAGGGAGGGCCTGGACCTCCCCGAGGTGAGCCTGGTGGCCATCCTGGACGCCGACAAGGAGGGGTTCTTGCGAAGTGAGCGGAGCCTCATCCAGACCATCGGCCGGGCGGCGAGGAACGCTAAGGGCGAGGTCTGGCTCTACGCCGACCGGGTCTCCGAGGCCATGCGGAAGGCCATAGAGGAGACGAACCGGAGGCGGGCCCTCCAGGAGGCCTATAACCAGGAGCACGGCATCACCCCACAGACGGTGCGGAAGGAGGTGCGGGCGGTGATCCGCCCCGAGGGGTACGAGGAGGCCCCCCTGCCGGAGATCGCCGGGGAGGACCTGAAGGAGAGGATCGCCGAGCTGGAGCTTCTCATGTGGCAGGCGGCGGAGGCGTTGGACTTTGAGCGGGCGGCCCGGATTCGGGACGAGATAAGGGCCCTCGAGGCCCGCCTCCAGGGCCTAAAACCTCCTGAGCCCGTCCCCGGGGGCCGTAGGAAGCGGAAGAGAAGGTAGCCCCTAGGCGAGGAGGAGGAGGGGGTTTTCCAGGTAGAGGGCCACCCGCTCCAGGAGCTTCCCCGCCACGGGGGCTTCCAGCCCCGAGGCCGTGAGGAGGCCCTCCGGGGTGAGGAAGAGGCTTGGGCGGCCGGTGTGCACCTCCTCCTCGCCGTAGAAGCAGAGGAGGCCCTCCCCTTCCTCCCCGCCGGCCTCCCGGAAGAGGGCGAGAAAGCTCGGGGAAGGCTTAAGCCACGCACCTCCTCGCCCTCCACCCGGCCCACGAGGGCCCGTAAGGGGATTTCCAGCTCCGCCAGGGCCCTTTCCGCCGCCCGGAGGAGGAAGGCAGGGGGGTCTTGGGCACCCCGTGGACCCGCGCGAAGAGGGCCAGGGCCTCCTCCAGCCCCCGGGGTTCCACCCGCTTCCGG
>BBBN01000048.1 GCA_001311585.1 Thermus sp. JCM 17653 | reverse complement strand
CCGTGGGGACACGGTGGTCCGGGCCCTGGAGAGCGCCTACCGGGAAGGGGAGGGGGTGGTGGCGGGCGAGGGGGAGACGAGGCTTTTCATCCGCCCCCCCTACGCCTTTAAGGTGATAGACGCCCTCTTCACCAACTTCCACCTGCCCCGCTCCACCCTTCTCATGCTGGTGGCCGCTTTTTTTGGGGCGCGAGCGCACCTTAAAGGCCTACCGCCTGGCCGTGGCCGAGGGCTACCGCTTCTATTCCTTAGGGGACGCCATGCTCATCTTGTAGAGGGCGAGGGCCAGGGCCTCTATCTTCTCCCGCAAGTGAGGGACCTTGAGCTAAGTGCCCGCACTTTGGTTTCGCAACATGGGACACCCAGAGGGTCCGGAGAAGGCGCTTTTGGGGCTCCCGCCGCGGCGAAAGCCGCGGTGGGGTTAGTGCTCGGGGATTGCCCCAAGGCCGTGGTTCAGGGGGGCGGGACGGTCTTGGCCCGCGAGGCGAAGCCTCCCCCCCTCCCGGGCGTAGCGGTGGGGCCTCCCCGGCTCCACTCCACGCGCATCCGAAGCCTCATACCGCCTCCAAAAGCAGGCGGGCCACGGAGAGGTAGATGAGGAGGCCCGTGACGTCCGAGAGGGTGGCCACGAGGGGGTTGGACACCAAGGCCGGGTCCACGCCGAGCCGCCTCAGGAGGAAGGGCAGCAAGGCCCCTACCAAGTTGGCGAAGAAGACGATGAGGACCAAGGACACGCCCACCACGGGAAGGAGGAGGGATTGCCCGTCCCAGTAGACCTTGCCCAGGAGGAGAAGGCCCAGGGTGAGGCCGAGGAGGAGGCCCACCCCCACCTCCTTGAGGAAGACCCGCCGCCAGTCTTTGAGGTCCAGGTCCCGGGTGGCCAGGGCGCGGATGATGAGGGTGGCGGACTGGTTGCCGGTGTTCCCCCCGGTGCCTAAGAGGACAGGGACGTAGAAGGCCAGGGCGGTCACGGCCTCGAGGACGCCCTCAAACCCCTGGAGGATGGAGCTGGTGATCATCCCCGTGAGGATCAGGATCACCAGCCACCTGACCCGGGCGAGCCACAGGGCCACGGGGCTCGCCTGGCTGTAGACCAGGTCGGGCACGTCCACGGCCCCCAACTTGTGGATGTCCTCCGTGGCCTCGGCCTCCAGCACGTCCAGGACGTCGTCCACGGTGACGATACCCACCAGGCGGCCTTCCTCGTCCACCACCGGCAGCACCGTGAAGTCGTAGTCGGCCATGAGGCGGGCCACCTCCTCCTGGTCCGTGTCCGTGCGCACGTAGACCACCCTGGGGTTCAGGATCTCCGCCACCTTGGTCCTGGGGTCGGCCACGATGAGGTCCCGCAAGGAGAGCACCCCCTTGAGGCGGCCCTTTTCGTCCACCACGTAAAGGTAGTAGATGGTCTCGGCGTCGGGGGCGGCCCGGCGCAGGAAGCGGAGGACCTCCTCCACGGTCATCCCCTCCCGCACCGCCACGTACTCCGGGGTCATGAGCCGCCCGCCTCGTCCTCCTCGTACCGGGTGAGCTCCTCCACCTCGGCCCGGGTCTTGGGGTCCAGGACCTCCTTGAGCCTTCGGGCAAGCCCGGGGTCCTCCTCCTCCACCGCCTGCAGGGCGTCGGCCAGGTCGTCCAGGGAAAGCTCCTCCAAAAGCTCCTGCACCCGCCAGGGGGGGAGGGTTTTGAGGTACTCCGCCTGGGCCTCGGGGGGAAGGTTGGCGAAGACCTCCGCCGCCTTCTCCTTGGGGAGAAGGGTGAGGAGGACGTAGCGGTGCTCCCCCTTGAGATCGTCCCAAAGGGAGAGGAGGTCCTGGGGGTGGACTTCTTCCAGGAGGCGTTTTAGGGTCAGGGTGTCGCCTTCTTCCAGGGCTTGGAGCAGGGGGGAAAGAGCGGTCTCCACGGGCGGCCTCCTTTCTCGCCGAAGGCGCCCGAAGGCGGCCTTCAGGGCCTGGGACTCGAGGGCAACGCCTCTCGCATACCTTTTCTAGCCTAGGGGGAAGGGGCCTTCCCGTCAACCACGCCCACTAGAAATGTGCGAAAAATTGCGGTTGACACGCTCAAGGGGCGTGCCCTATCCTGAAGCCCGGCCTTAGGGCCAGGAGGGGCATGTTCGGAAAGCTTTCGGCGCGACTGCAAGAGGCCATAGACCGGCTCCGCGGCCGGGGGCGGATCACCGAGGAGGACCTGAGCGCCACCCTGCGGGAGATCCGCCGGGCCCTCATGGACGCCGACGTCCACCTGGAGGTGGCCCGGGTGTTTGTGGAGAGGGTGCGGGAAAGGGCCCTGGGCCAGAAGGTCCTGGAGAGCCTGACCCCCGCCCAGGTGATCCTGGCCACCGTCTACGAGGCCTTGAAGGAGGCCCTGGGGGGCGAGGTCCAAAGGCCCCTTCTCAAGGACCAAAGCCTCTGGTTCCTGGTGGGGCTTCAAGGCTCCGGCAAGACCACCACCGCCGCCAAGCTCGCCCTCCACTACAAGGGCAAGGGGCGCCGTCCCCTCCTGGTGGCCGCCGACACCCAGCGCCCCGCCGCCGGGAGCAGCTCAGGCGCTTGGGGGAGAGGATCGGGGTGCCGGTCCTGGAGGTGCGGGACGGGGAGCCCCCCGAGTCCATCCGCCGCCGGGTGGAGGAGGAGGTTAGGCTCGGGGTCCGGGACCTGGTCCTGGTGGACACCGCAGGCCGCCTGCAGATAGACGAGCCCCTCATGGAGGAGCTCGTCCGGCTTAAGGGCGCCTGCGCCCTGATGAAGTCCTCCTGGTCCTGGACGCCATGACCGGCCAGGAGGCCCTCTCCGTGGCCCGGGCCTTTGACGAGAGGGTGGGGGTCACGGGCCTCATCCTCACCAAGCTGGACGGCGACGCCCGGGGCGGGGCGGCCCTCTCCGCCCGGCACGTCACCGGGAAGCCCATCTACTTCGCCGGGGTCTCCGAGAAGCCCGAGGGCCTGGAGCCCTTCTACCCGACCGCCTGGCGAGCCGCATCCTGGGCATGGGGGACGTGGCCGACCCTGGCGGAGCGGGTGCGGGAGGCGGGCCTCGAGGCCGAGGCCCCCAAGGCGGCCAAGGAGCTCACCCTGGAGGACTTCCTCAAGCAGATGCAGAACCTCAAGCGCCTGGGGTCCTTCTCCGAGATCCTGGGGATGCTCCCCGGGGTGCCCCGGGGGCCTCAGGTGGACGACCGGGCCCTGAAGCGCATGGAGGCCATAGTCCTTTCCATGACCCCCGAGGAGCGCAAGAACCCCCGCATCCTCAACGCCTCGAGGCGCAAGCGCATCGCTCGGGGAAGCGGCACCACCGTGCAGGAGCTCAACCGCCTCATCAAGGCGTTTGAGGAGGCCAAGGCCCTGGTGAAGTCCCTGGAAAAGCAAAAGGGCCGGGGACTCATGGGAATCTTCAGGAGGTAGGAACGGCATGGTCAAGATCAGGCTCTCTCGGTTCGGTTCCAAGCACAACCCTCACTACCGCATCGTGGTTACCGACGCCCGCAGGAAGCGGGACGGGGCTTACCTGGAAAAGATCGGCTACTACGATCCCCGCAAGACCACCCCGGACTGGCTCAAGGTGGATGTGGAGCGGGCCCGCTACTGGCTTTCCGTGGGGGCCCAGCCCACGGATACCGCCCGGAGGCTTCTCCGGCAGGCAGGGGTCTTCCGGCAGGAGGGCTAATACCACCCCCTGGACCCGCATGGGGTGGTGTTAGAACATGGGCCCGATGCGGAAGTGGAGCCTCCCCGCGGGGCTTTCTGGGCTGAAGGCGTAGTCCAGCCGGAGGGAGGGGAGGAGGGCCCCGAAGACGTCCAGGTCCAGCTGGAAGCCGATCCCCGCACCCCACTTCACCCCTCCGGTGTTGTCGCGAGGCCCAGGTCGGCGAAGAGGACGCCGTAGAGGTTGGTTCCCCCTTGGGGGGAGAGGCGGAAGTCGTAGCGGTACTCCAGGCTCCCCGTGGCGAAGGAGAGCCCTCCGTACTTGCGGTCCTCGTAGCCCCGGAGGAGGAAGGCCTCGGCCCCGCCCCCGGAGAGGTAGAAGCGCTCGCTTTCCGGGGGAAAGCCCAAGAGGGTGCCGGCGGAGAGGCGGAAGGCCAGGGCCTGGCGCCTTTCGGGGTCCAGGCCGAAGTAGGTCTTGCCCGTGGCCACCAAGGGCACGAAGAAGCTCCGGCCCCCCGTGTCGGGCAGGGAGAGGCCGAGGCCGGTGGCGAGGCTCGCCTCGTAGCCCTGGGTGCGGAAGCGGGGGTCGTCCACCTCCAGATAGGCGAAGGTGGTGTCCAGGCGGACCGTCCAGCCGGGGGTGGGAAGGAGCTTTGGGCCAGGGAGGGGTTCTTGTAGCCGGTGCCGTCGCAGTACTTGGGGCTCGTGGTATCGGTCACGCTGGGATCGCAAGGGGCGTTGGGGTCGTAGACCTCCAGGAGAAAGGTGGAACGCCGGGCGGAAAGCCCCAAGGAGAGGCGCAGGTTTTCCAGCTCCTTGGAGAAGGGCCGGGAAAAGCTAAGGCCAAAGCCCGTGCGGCGCTCCGTGTACTCCCAGCCGGTGTCGGTGGTGCCTGGAGGAGCTTGTTGTTGCCGATGGGGGTGGAGAAGGCGCTTAAGGCGAGGCCCGTGCGCACCTCCTTCAGGTCGGCGAAATCCAGGTAAAGCCAGGGAATGGTGTAGCCCAGGGAGAGGGAAAGGTTGTCCCGGGCGTCGTTTTGGACGAAGGCCAGGTCCAGGCTCACCTGGTGGGCGAGGCCAAAGAGGTTGGTCTCCTTGAAGGAGACGCTTCCCGACCACCCCTCGAGGGAGCTCCAGCCGAGGGCGGGCTGGAAGAGGCCCGTCCTGGCTTCCTTGAGGCCCAGGACCACCACCACCTCCCCCGGCTTCTCCCCGGGGGCCAGGGAGACCCGGGGCGGCTCGGCCAGAAGCCCCGTGGCCAGGAGGCGGGCCATGGCCTTCCGGAGCTCGAGGACGCTGAAGAGGGAGCCCGGCTTGGGAAGCTCCCTGAGGATCACCTCCTCCTGGGTGCGGTGGTCCCCCTGCCACTCCAGGCGGTAGCCCGCCACCTTGAGCTCCACCACCTCGAGGCGGTACACCCCGTTTTGGAAGCCGTAGCGCACGTCGGCCACCTCGTAGCCCTTCTCCTGGTAGAAGCTTGCGATGCGCCGGGCGTCCTCCTGGGCCAGGAGGGGGGTGTAGACCTCCCCGGGCTTCAGGCGGAGGAGGCCGAGGAGGGTTTCCGTGGGGAGGGCCGTGTTCCCGGCCACCTCCACCCGCTCGATCCTTCCCCCTCGGGGCCTGGGGAGAGGCGCACCACCACCTGGTCCCCTTCGGGGAGGAGGCTGAAGTCCACCACCCGGGAGAGCCTCCGGGAAAGGGCCTGGACCCCTTCCAAGAGGCGGGGATAGTTCAGGTAGTCCCCGGGCTTCAAGGGGAAGTCCCCCAGGTCCAGGCCTTCCCCCTCCACCCGAGCCACCTTGAGCTCCCGCACCCGCACGGTGAGGACCCCTCCTTCCAGGGCGCTTCCCTGAGGGTCGGGGCCGCTAAAGCGGTAGCCCGCCTCCTCGTAGCGGCTGGCCATGGCCTTTAGGGCCTCCTGGTACTTGGCGAAGTCAAAGGGGCCCTTGAGGGGGTCTAAAAGCCTTAGAAGCTCCCCTTCGGGGAGGAGGCTTACCCCCTGGAGGCGGACCTCCTTCACCTCGGGGGCCTCCGCCACCCGGAAGGCGAGGGCCATCCTTCCCCCCACCTCCTTGGCCTCCACCTCCACCTTGGGGGTGAAGGGGAAGCCGTTTTGCCGGAAGGCCTGGGCCAGGGCCTGGGCGGCCTCCTGGGCCTTCAAGGGGTTGTAGGTGGCCTCCTTGCCGATGGCGAAGTTCTCCTCCAGGAAGCGCAGGAGGGCTTCCTGGGGGAAGGCCTTGGCCTCCACCTTGACCTCGGCGATGGGAGGGTAGGGGACGAGGCGCACCCTCAGGACCTCCCCTTCCAAGCGCACCTCCACCTCCCGGAAGTAGCCCGTGGCCAAAAGGGCCTTGCGGGCGGCCTCGAGGTCCTTTGGCTCGTCCCCTTCCCCGAAGGCAGGGCGGCCCGGGCCAGGGCCTGGAGCACGGGGTCGCCCCCTTCCACGACCACTTCCTTCAGGGGGGCGGCCAGGGCCAGAAGACCCAAAAGGGCAAAGGCCAAAAGGCGTTTCATGGCCAAGAGCTTACCCAAGGGGCGTGAAGGGGGGGTGAGAGTAGAATGCGGGGGTATGGGGGTTTACGAGAAGATCCAGGAGGCCGTGGCGGCCATCCGGTCTAGAACCGACTTCCTCCCCGAGGTGGCGGTGGTCCTGGGGTCGGGCCTGGGGCCCTTGGCCGAGGAGGTGGAGAAGGTGGCGGAGATCCCTACGGGGAGATCCCCCACTTCCCCCTCTCCACCGCCCCGGGGCACGCGGGGAGGCTCGTCCTGGGGCACCTGGAGGGCAAGCGGGTCCTGGTCTACCAGGGCCGGGTCCACTACTACGAGGGCTACTCCGCCGAGGAGGTGGTCTTCCCGGTGCGGGTGGGGTTTTTCCTGGGCGCCAGGACCTTCCTCCTCACCTCGGCGGCGGGGGGCCTCAACCCCCGCTTCCGGGCGGGAGGCATCATGCTCCACCTGGACTACCTCAACTTCGCCGGGGCAAACCCCCTAAGGGGCCCGAACGACGAGCGGCTTGGCCCCCGCTTCCCGGTGATGTTTGAGGCCTACGACCCGGGGCTCATGGAGCTCGCCCGCAAGGTGGCCCGCAGGCAGGACCTCCACCTCTTTGAGGGGGTTTACGCCTGGTTCATGGGGCCAAGCTTCGCCAGCCGGGCCGAGCTTCGCATGCTTCGGGAGCTCGGGGCGGACGCCATCGGCATGTCCACCGTGCCCGAGGTCATCGCCCTCCGCCACCTGGGGGCCAGGTCCTGGGGCTTTCCACCATCACCGACATGGCGGTGCCGGAAAGGGAGCACCACGCCACCGAGGAGGAGGTCCTGGAGGTGGCGGCCAGGACGGGCCCCGTGTTCCGCCGCTTCGTGCGGGGGATTTTGGCCGAGCTCTGATGGGGCTTCTCCAGGTCCTGGAACGTATAGAAAAGGCCTGCCGCCGCGCGGGCCGGAGGCCTGAAGAGGTCCGCCTGGTGGCGGTGACCAAGGGGCGCTCGGTGGAGGAAATCCAGGAGAAGGTCCTGGCCTACGGCGCCTTCCCCTTGGGGGAGAGCCGGGTCCAGGAGGCCCTGAAGAAGATGGAGCAACTCCAGGCGGAGTGGCACCTCGTCGGCCACCTCCAGCGCAACAAGGCCAAGTTCGCTCCCCGCTTCGCCCTCGTTCACTCCCTGGACTCCTTGCCCTTGGCCGAGGCCTTGGTGAAGGCGGCGGAGAAGGCGGGAACTAGGCTTAAGGTCCTGGTGGAGGTGAACCTGGGCCGGGAGCCCCAGAAGCACGGGGTCTTGGAGGAGGACCTTCCCGAGCTCCTGGAACGCCTACGGGAGATGCCCCGCCTCGAGGTCCTGGGCCTTATGACCGTTCCCCCCATGGGCCCCGAGGGGGTGGTGCGCCCCCTTTTCCGGAGCTTTCGGAGCTCGCCGACCGCTTTGGTCTTCCCGAGCGCTCCATGGGCATGTCCGACGATTACGAGTGGGCGGTGGAGGAGGGGGCTACCCTGGTGCGCGTGGGCCGGGCCCTTTTTGTAGACTGAGGGGCGCATGGACCTTACCCCCTTGGACGTCCGCTACCAGGAGTTCCCCACGGGGTTTCGCGGCTACCGGAAGGAGGCGGTGCGGGCCTACCTGGCCCGGGTGGCCGAGGTGATGGAGGGCCTCATCGGGGAGAACGAGGCTTGAAGGAGCGCCTTAAGGGCCTGGAGGAGGAGGTGGTCCGCCTAAAGGAAGCCGAGGGGGAGCTGAAGCGGGCGGTGGTGGCCGCAGAGCGGATCGCCCGCGAGCTCAAGGCCCAGGCGGAGCGGGAGGCGGAGCTCATCCGCAAGGAGGCCTTAGCGGCCAAAGAGCAGGTCCTGCGGGAGGCCGCCGAGGAGCTTAGGCGCCTCCGGGGGGAGATAGAGCGGGCCAGGCAGGCGAAGACCCTCTTCCTCTCCCAGTTTCAGGCCCTCCTGCAGGGCTACCTGGACTCCTTGGAGCGCCTGGCCAAGGAGTGATGCCACCCCAAAGAGGGCCTGGGCCGGGAAGGGGTTCTGTCCCTTGGGGAAGGGCCTGAAGCCCAGGTAGAGCCAGAGGCGGTAAAGGGCCTCCCTGAGCCAGTAGCCCGGGGGGTACTCCCCCCCCACCCCGAGGCCCTCCGCCGAAAGGCCCAAGGCGCGGGCCAGGAAAAGGGCCCGCGGCAGGTGGGGAGCGTCGGTGACCAGGAGGACCCGGCCCCGGAGAAGGGGCTTGAGAAAAAGCAGGTTCTCGTAGGTGGACTGGCTTTGGGTTTCGCAGAGGAGGGCTTCCTGGGGGATGCCCCTTTCCCGGAGGTAGCGGCACCCCACCTCCCCTTCGCTATACCGGTCCCCCGGGGCCTTCCCCCCGGCCACGGCGATTCCCGAGGCGAGGCCCTTTTGGTAAAGGGCCAAGGCGGCCTGAAGCCGCCGCTCCAAGGCCGGGGAGGGGTGGCCGCCGTACTGGGCTGCCCCCAGGACCACGATCCAGGCGTAGGGTTCCTGGCCCCAGGCTAAAGGGAGCAAGAGGGCGAGGAAGGCGAGGCCCCGCACGCCCCCCACTCTACGGCAGAAGGGCTTCTTTGGTATACTGAGAGGGCATTGGAGAAGATCTACGGCAAGACGGAGGGGCTCAGGAAGAGCGACCTTAAAAGGCTTTCCAACCTTTACCGCAGGCGGCTGCCGCCGGAGCGGGTTTTGACCCCGGAGCTCGCCCAGACCCTGGCGGGGTTATCCCAGGAGATCCACCGGCCCATCGCCCTCCTCCTGGACCGGGGCGGCCGGGTGGTGCGGGTGGGGGTAGGGGACGCCAAGGACCTCCCCATCCCTGAAGGGGCGAGGGCGGAAAGGCGGCTTTCCGGCTTCCGCCTCCTCCACACCCACCTCTCTCCCGGTGGGCTTTCCCGGCCCGACCTTTCCGTCCTCTTCCTCCACCGCCTAGACAGCCTGGCGGCCTTGGAGGTGGAAGGGGGCCAGCCCACCACCTTGCACCTGGCCTTCCTTTCGCCCCCCAAGGCGGCGGAGGAGGACTGGCGCATCCTGGCTCCCAGGCCTTACTTCCAGTACCTGGACCTGGACCTAAAGGCCGAGGTGGAGGCCCTGGAGGAGGAGCTTTCCCGCCAGGCCCGGGTGCGGGAGGTGTTGGACGGCAGCGGGGAGAGGGCCATCCTGGTGGGGGTGGACACCGGGGAAGGCCCCGAGGCCGAGGCCGCCCTTAAGGAGCTGGCCGAGCTCACCCGCACCGCCGGGGGGGGTGCCGGTGAAGCGGGTCCTGGTCTTCCGGCCGAGCCTGGACCCCCGGTACCTGGTGGGCCTGGGAAAGTTGGAGGAGCTGAAAAGCCTCGCCTACCACGAAAACGCCGCCACCCTCATCTTCGGCCTGGAGCTTTCCCCGGTCCAGGCCCGGGAGATCGAGAGGGCCACGGGGCTTAAGGTTCTGGACCGGACCCAGCTCATCCTGGACATCTTCGCCCTCCACGCCAAGACCCCCGAGGCCCAGGCCCAGGTGGAGCTGGCCCAACTCAAGTACCTCCTCCCCCGCCTGGTGGGAAAGGGGAAGGAGATGAGCCGCCTAGGGGGCGGGATCGGCACCCGGGTCCGGGGGAGACCAAGCTGGAGGTGGACCGGAGGCGCCTCCAGGAGCGCATCGCCCACCTCGCCCGCAGGCTGGAGGCGTACGCCCGAAGG
>BBBN01000047.1 GCA_001311585.1 Thermus sp. JCM 17653 | reverse complement strand
CCAGCGCCGAGGTGGAGCCCGCGGCCTCCCTGGGCCGGATCGCCTTCGCCTCGGGGGCCTACCTGGCGGAGGTGAACCCGGAGCCCACCCCCCTTACCCCCCTCGCCCACCTCTCCTTGCGCACGGGGGCGGTGGAGGGGATGGCGCTCTTACTCCCGCCTGCCCCGGAAGACCAGGCGGAAGGGCACCTCCCTTAGGCCCAGGTCCTCGCCGATGCGGTTTTTTAGGTAGTTCTCAAAGGCCCGGGTGACGAACTCCGGGTGGTTGACGAAAAAGACGAAGGTGGGGGGGGCCACCTGGGCTTGCGTGGCGTAGAGGATCTTTAGGGGCTTGCCCCTGAAGTTGGGCATTTGGACCCGGCTGGTCCACACCGCCAGCCAGCGGTTGAGCTCCGAGGTGGGGACGCGGGTGTGGTTGAGCTCGTAGAGGCGCACCGCCTCGCGGAAAATCTTGTCCAGGTTCTGTTTGGTGAAGGCCGAGGTGTACACCCAGGGGAGGTGTTCCAGGTGGGCCAGCCTTCCCCGGAGCTCCCGGCGCACCTTGGGGGCTTCCTCCTTGGCCACCAGGTCCCACTTGGTCACCACCAGGAGGACGGGTTTGCCCTGCTCCAGGGCGTGGTTGGCCAGTTTAAGCTCCCGGTCCCCCACCTGGAAGGGGTCCACCACCAGGAGGACCACGTCCGCCTCCTCTATGGCCCGGAAGCTTCGCTTGATGGCCAGCTCCTCCACCAGGCTTTCCGGGCGCTTGCGGATCCCGGCGGTGTCCACCAGGACAAAGCGCTGGCCCCCGAAGAAGAACTCCACGTCGATGGCGTCCCGGGTGGTGCCGGCCTCCTCGGAGACGATGACCCGTTCCTCCCCCAGAATGGCGTTTAGAAGGCTGGACTTCCCGGCGTTGGGCCGGCCCACGATGGCGAGGCGGATGCCCACCACCTCGGGCTCGGTTTCTATCTGCCGGACGGGGAGCTTCTGCCAGATGGCCTCGAGCAGCTCCTCCAGCCCCCTTGCGTGCTCGCTAGAGGTGGGGATGGGATCGCCGAAGCCCAAGGCGTAAAGGGGGCCCAGGTAGTGCTCGTGCTTGGGGTCGTCCACCTTGGTGGCCACGAGGATAACCGGCTTCCCCTTCTTGCGCAGGTACTCGGCCACCTCGAGGTCCGCCGGGGTGAGCTCCGCCCTCCCGTCCACGGCGAAGAGCACCACCTCCGCGTCCTCCAAGGCCCGGTCCACCTTCTCCTGGATCTTCTTCTCCCACTTGTCCCCCGACCAAAGCCCCCCGGTGTCCACCAGGAGGAAGCGGCCCTGGTCGGTTTCCACCACCCCCTCTTTGAGGTCTCGGGTGACCCCGGGTACATCGGCCACCACCGCACTCCTTTTTTTTCAGGAGGCGGTTGAATAGGCTGGACTTGCCCACGTTGGGCCTTCCCACGATCACGACCTTGTGCATCTTGACCCCACAAAAAGAGGCGGGGAGGCCCCCGCCCGCGCTGGCCCTAGTATAGCACACCGGGTATACTCTTAGGGTATGCGGCGGTTGGCCCTCTTTTTGCTCCGCCTCTTGGGCTGGGCCTTGAAGGTGGAGCCTCCTCCCGAAAAGCGGTATGTCCTCATCGGGGCGCCCCACACCTCCAACTGGGATTTCGTGGTGGCGATTCTGGCCCTGTGGGGGGCGGGCATCCCCGCCCGGTGGCTCGGCAAAAAGGAGCTTTTTAAGCCCCCCTTGGGCTTCCTCATGCGGGCCCTGGGGGGGATTCCCGTGGACCGCTCCCGGCGGAACAACCTGGTGGACCAGGCGGCACGGATTCTTCGGGAGCGGGAGGTGGCCATCCTCATCACTCCCGAGGGCACCCGGGGCAAGGCCCCCTACTGGCGCACAGGTTTTTACCACATGGCCCTGAAGGCGGGGGTGCCCATCGCCCTGGGTTATGTGGACTTTCCCCGCAAGGAGGTGGGCATCGGGGGCTACCTCTACCCCACGGGGGACCTCCTTAAGGATTTCGCCGCCATCCGGGCCTTTTACCAGGACAAGACGGGCCTGAGGCCGGAAAAGCAGGGGCCCATCCGCATCCGGGAAGAGGTGGAGGGGGTGGCCTGATGCCCGTACCCGAGCCCCTTGCCCCCTCGCAAGAGGAGCGCACCTGGGCGGCGGTGGCCCACTTGGCGCCCTTGGTGGGCTACCTCGTCCTCATCGGCCAGTTTCTCGTTCCCTTGGGGGTGCTCTTCTTCGGGCCCAAAACGCCCTTCGTCCAGGACCACGTCAAGGAGTCCCTGAACGGCCAGATCAGCTACACCCTCTATGGGCTTGTCCTCTTTCTCCTGGCCCTGACCGTGGTGGGGGTGGTCCTGGTTCTTCCCCTTGGCGTCTTTCTCCTAGGCCTCGCCCTTTACAACATGGTGCGGGGAGCCCTCGCGGCCGGGCGGGGAGAAGGGTACCGCTACGCCCTCATCCTTCGCCTCGTGCCCTAGCCTCGAGGACCACCACCGCCAAGGCGTGGCTCCGCTCGTGGCTTAGGGAGAGGTGGGCGAAAAGCCCCTCCTCCGCCATGCGGGCTTCTATTCGGGGGGCGAAGCGAAGGGCGGGCCGCCTGCCTCCATCCCCACCCAGACCTCCCGCCAGGCGAGGCTCTCTGGCCAGCACTTCTGGAAGGCCTCCTTGGCCGCGAGGCGGGCGGCGAGGCTCGGGAAGGGGTTTTGGCGGGCGAGGGCGTAGGCCACCTCCTCCTCATGGAAAAGCCTTTTTAAGGCCCTTTCCCCGTGGCGGGAAAGGAGCTTTTCCACGCGGGCGATCTCCACCAGGTCGGCCCCCAGGGCGACGATCATGGGCCCATGGTATCCCTTGAGGCCCTTGGGCCTCCCGTGCTAGGGTACTCGGGTGCTGCCCAAGGCCTTCCTTTCCCGCATGGCCGGGCTCCTTGGGGAGGAGTTTCCCGCCTTCCTGAAGGCCCTCACGGAGGGGAAGCGCACCTACGGCCTCAGGGTGAACACCCTGAAGCTTTCCCCCCAGGCCTTCCAGAGGCTCTCCCCCTGGCCCCTTAGGCCCATCCCCTGGTGCCCGGAGGGGTTCTACTACGAGGAGGAGGCGAGGCCAGGGCCCCACCCCTTCTTCTACGCCGGGCTCTACTACATCCAGGAGCCCAGCGCCCAGGCGGTGGGGGTCCTCCTGGACCCTAAGCCGGGGAAAGGGTCTTGGACCTGGCGGCGGCCCCGGGGGGCAAGGCCACCCACCTGGCCGCCCGCATGGGGGGGAAGGGGCTTCTCCTCGCCAACGAGGTGGACGGGAAACGCATAAGGGGCCTTTTGGAGAACGTGGAGCGCTGGGGGGCGGGGCTTGCCGTGACCCAGGCCCCTCCCAGGGCCTTAGCCGAGGCCTTCGGGGCCTACTTCCACCGGGTCCTCCTGGACGCCCCTGCTCGGGGGAGGGGATGTTCCGCAAGGACCAGGAGGCGGTGCGCCACTGGGGGCCCTCCGCGCCCAAGAGGATGGCGGAGGTGCAGAAAGCCCTCCTGGCCCAGGCGGCGAGGCTGGTAGGCCCTGGGGGGGTTTTGGTCTACTCCACCTGCACCTTCGCCCCCGAGGAGAACGAGGGGGTGGTGGCCCACTTCCTCAAGGCGCACCCGGAGTTCCGCCTCGAGGACGCCCGCCTCCACCCCCTCTTCGCCCCGGGGGTGCCGGAGTGGGGGGAGGGGAACCCCGAGCTCCTTAAGACCGCCAGGCTCTGGCCCCACCGCCTCGAGGGGGAGGGCCACTTCCTGGCCCGCTTCCGCAAGGAGGGGGGGGCCTGGGGCACACCCTCCAAGGAGCGCCCCCCTTCCCTTTCCCCGGAGGCGAGGCGGGTCCTAAGGGCCTTCCTGGAGGAGGTGGGGCTTTCCTTGGAAGGCCCCCTATGGGAAAGGGCGGGCCACCTTTACCTCCTCCCCGAGGAGCTTCCCTCCCTCTCGGCCCTCAAGGCCCCCGCCCCTGGCCTTTACCTGGGCAAGGTGCAGAAGGGCCGCTTCCTCCTGCCAAGGCCCTCGCCCTGGCCTTCGGGGCCACCCTTCCTGGCCCGAGGGGCTTCCCCACCTTGTCTTGGCGCCGGAAGACCCTAGGGCTGGCCTTCGCCACGGGGGAAGGGGTGGCCTGGGGAGGGGGAGGACCATCCGCTGGTCCTCGTGGTCCTGAGGACGGAGGTGGGAGAGTTTCCCCTGGACTTCGGCAAGGCCAAGCGCGGGGTGCTGAGGCCCCTGGGGATGGGGCTTTAGGTACCCCGCCGCGGCGGGGCCCCAAAAAGCCTTCTCCTAGCCCCATTTCGGGCATCCCGTGTCGCGAAACCAAAGTGCGGGCACGGAATACCACCCCATGCTGGCCCAAGCCAGGGCGCCCTCGCGAAACCCCGGTGCGGCGCTTAGCGAAGGAGGCCAAGCCCTTTCAGCTCCTCCTGCCAGGCGGCGAAGGCCTCCTGGAGGAGGGCTTCAGGGAGAGGCCTGACCGCAAGCCTCCCCGGGGCCAGGGGCACCACCCAGTGGAGGCTTTCCGAAACCTTTTTCTTGTCCCGGAGGAGGTAGGGGAGGAGGTCTTCCCAGGCGAGGAGGGGCAGGGGAGAGGGGGAGAGCCAAAGGAGGAGGCGGCGCACGGGGGGCAAAAGGTCCTCGCCCCCGAGGGCCTTGCCCAGAAGGGCGGCGTAGAGGAGGCCGTAGGCCACCGCCATCCCGTGGGGGAGGGCGTGGCGGGTCCTGGCCTCCAGGGCGTGCCCTAGGGTGTGGCCGAGGTTCAAAAGGCGCCTTTTCCCCTTTTCCAGGGGGTCCTCCTCGGTGATCCCCACCTTCACCGCCACCGCCTTGGCCAAGAAGGCCTCGAGGCGGGGGCTTTCCGGGGTGAGGCCCTCCACCCTGAGAAGATCCTCGTCCCCGGCGATGAGGCCGTGTTTAAAGGCCTCCACCAGGCCCTCCTTGAAGGTGGGGAGGGGGAGGGTCCTCAAGGCCTTGGGTTCGGCGTAGACCCCTTGGGGGAAGTGGAAGGCCCCCACCAGGTTCTTCCCCTCGGGAAGGTTGATCCCCGTCTTGCCCCCCACGCTGGCGTCCACGATGGCCAAGGTGGTGGTGGGGAAGGCGAGGTAGGCCACGCCCCTTAGGTAGGTGGCGGCCACGAAGCCCCCGAGGTCGGTAAGGGTCCCGCCCCCCACCACCAGGAGGGTGGCGTTCCGGGGTAGGCCTTTCGCGGCGAGCCAAGAGAGCACTTCCCCGTAGACCTTAAGGCTTTTGGCCTCCTCCCCGCCTTCCACCCCCAGGCGGAGGCGAACCCCCAAGGCCTCGGCCACCTCCAGGGCGAAGGCCTCCACCTGGCGGTCAAAGAGGAGGGCGGTGGGGCCCGCCAGGGGGGGTACCTCCTGAAGGGCCCCCTCCCCGATGACCACGGGGTAGGGAACGGGATTACGGACGTCTAGCCTTCGCATAGGCCCAAAGCTTTTCCACGATCTCCGCCACCACCTCCTCCACCTTCCGATGGTCGGTGGAGACGTGGATGGGGGCTTCCTGGTAGATGGGGGTGCGGGCTTCCAAGAGGGCCCGGATGCGCTCCAGGGGGTTTTCCACCTGCAGTAGGGGTCTTTCCCCCGGCTTGCGCAGGGTTCTTTCCAGAATGGTCTCGGGGCTTGCCCACAGGGCCACCACCGGTCCCCTGGCGAGGAGGGCCTTGCGGTTTTCCGGGTCCACGAAGGTACCGCCGCCCAGGGAAAGCACCAGGAAGTCCTTCTCCAATAGTTCCCGCACCGCCTCCCGCTCCATCTTACGGAAGGTCTCCTCCCCCAGGTGGCGGAAGATGTCGGGGATGGAAAGCCCCGTGCGCCTTTCTATGTAGCGGTCCAGGTCGACGAAGTGGAGCATCAGGCCCGGGAGAGCTCCTTGCCGATGCGGCTTTTCCCCACCCCCATGAAGCCGGTGAGGCTCACGAAGGTGGCGGGGCGGGGGATCTCCAGGCGGGCCATGGGGCTATCTTAAGCCTAAGCGCCCACACTTTGGTTTCGCAACATGGAGCCCTTTTGGGGTCCCCGTTGCGGCGCAAGCCGCAACGGGGTACTCAGTACGCGCGCGCCCGCTCCTTGTAGCGCTCCACGCGTTCCTGGATTTCCTCCAGAGTATCCCCCCAAACTTCTCCAGGTAGGCCTGGGCCAGCACGATGGCCGAGAGGGCGCAGAGGATGACGCTGGCCGCGGGCACCGCCGTGGTGTCCGAGCGCTCCCTGGCGGCGTCCTTGGGCTCGTGGGTCACCACGTCCACGGTGGGGAGGGGTCGCATCAGGGTGGCGATGGGCTTGAGGGCGGCGCGGATGACCAGCTCCTCCCCCGTGGTCATGCCTCCCTCGAGGCCCCCGGAGCGGTTGGTCTTTCGGTAAAAGCCCCGCTCCGGGCTCCAGTAGATGGGGTCGTGCACCTCCGAGCCGCGCCTCATGGCGTTCTCAAAGGCCGGGCCGATCTCCACCCCCTTCACCGCAGGGATGGAGAGGGCCATCTGGGCCAGGCGGCCGTCCAGCTTCCGGTCCCAGTGGACGTGGCTGCCGAGGCCCGGCACCAGGCCCCGGAAGCGGGCCTCGATCACCCCTCCCAGGGTGTCCCCCTCGGCCTTGGCCTGGTCTATGCGGCGGATGACCTCGGCCTCGGCCTCGAGGTCGGTCATGCGCAGGGGGCTTTCCTCAATGCGGGGCAGAAGCTCCCAGGAGAAGGGGACTTTGGCCCACACCCCAGCCATCCCCGGCACGTACCCCACCCCTTCCACCCCCAGGAGGGAGAGGAGCTTCAGGCCACCGTCCCACCGCCACCCGCATGGCCGTCTCCCCGGGCACTGGCCCGTTCCAGCACGTCCCTTAGGTCCTTGTGCCCGTACTTGATGCCCCCCGCGAGGTCGGCGTGGCCCGGCCTGGGTGCGGTGAGGGCCCTCTTGCGGGGCTCGTTCCCCGGGGCCGGGTCCATGATCTCGGCCCAGTTCCTGAAGTCGGCGTTCTTGATGGCCAGGGCCACGGGGGCTCCCGTGGTGCGCCCGGCCCTTACACCGGCCCGGAACTCCACCCGGTCGGTCTCTATGACCATGCGCCGGCCCCGGCCGTAGCCCTTTTGCCGCTTTTCCAGCCAGGGGTGGATGTCCTCCTCGGTGAGGGGAAGCCCGGCGGGAAGCCCTTCGATGATGGCCAGGAGCTCGGGGCCGTGGGACTCGCCTGCCGTGAGGAACCTCATGGGCCCATTGTAGGGAAGGGGCCGGGGTAAAACCACCCCCGGCCCCAGGACCCCTTGGGGGCTCAGGCCGTTGCGCCTGTTCCTTGAGGACGTCGGCGGTGATGACCACCAGAAGCTCCCGGTCGGTGGTCTCGTTGGTCCTTTGCTTGAAGAGCTCCCCGATGAGGGGGATGTCCATGAGGAGGGGCACCCCTTGCTGGGTCTGGTTGTTCTCCTGGGAGGTGAGGCCTCCCAGGACCACGGTCTGGCCGTCCCGCACCCTTAAGGTGGTGGTCACCACCTGCTTGGTGAAGCGGTCCACGTCCCCGTCCACGGGGTTGCGCTGGACGTTCCCCGAGACCTCGGCCTTGATGTTGAGGAGGATCTGGCCGTCGGCGGTGATCTGGGGGGTGACCTCCACGATGATGCCGATGTCAAAGGGCACCCGCTCCACCCGGTCCCCCACCACCCGGCGGATGAGGAAGGTTTCCCCCGACTGCAGGCGGGCGGTCTGGTTGTTGAGGACCGTCTGGTTCACGTCCCGGAGGGCCCGGGAAAGCCCCTGGCGCTGGAGGGCCTCGAGGGTGGCCAGGATGTTGAGGGCGGCGAGGCTACGGGTGGAGTCAAAGATGAGGGAGAGGCCCGAGTCCAGAACGCTGGCCACCACGTTCCCCCCGGCCACGGTGTTCCACTTGAGGCCCAGGTTCCGGGTGAGGTTGGACTGCACCTCCTGGATGCGCACCCTTAGGTTCACCTGGGGCACGGCCTGGTCCAGCTTGGGGATGAGGCCTTCCACCAGGGCGAGGTCCTCCTGGGTGCCGGTGACGATGAGGGTGTTGGTGCGCTCGTCGGCCACCACCGTGGCCTGGCGGGTTGGGGTTTGGGCCTGGCCCTGCGCCTGGGGCCGTTGCGCCTGCAGGGCCTCCTGCAAGACCTTGGCGAGGTCGCTGGCCTTGGCGTTGGAGAGCTGGTAGGCCCGCTGGAAGACGGGGGGGCCTTGCTCGGGGGCCCGGTCGATCTGGGCCAGGAGGCTTTCCACCTCGGCGAGCTGCCTTTCCGTGCCCCTCACGGAGAGGACGGGCTGGCCCGGGACGGTCTGCACCACGATCCCCGGCACTTCCCGGGCGAGGAAGGGGGCCACCTTCTCGGCCTCGGCGAAGCGCAAGGGGTAGAGGCGGCGCAAGGTGGCCTCCTGGGGCGCGGTGGGGGTCTGGGCGGGGACGTCCAGGGCCTTCAGGATCTCGGCGAAGAGGGCGTGTTCCGCCTCGGGGGCCTCGAGGAGGAGGGCCTTGGGGTTGCCGGGGAGGCTTCCCAGGCGGGCCCCCTTGAGCTCTTTTTCCAGGAGGGGCTTGAGGCGGTCCTGGGCCTCCGCAAAGGTGAGGTTTTGGAGGGCGTAGACCCGCCGCACGGCCTTGGGAACGTCGGCGGTCTTCAGGAGCTCCGAAAGGCGGGCATGCTCCTCCTCGGTGGCCAGGACCACGGCCCTTTGGGGGTTGGTGGGCACCACGCTCACCTGGGCCCCGGGGACGCGGTTTTGCAGGAAGGGGAGAAGCTCGGGGAAGGTGGCGTAGGTGAGGGCGTAGGTCCTTTCCACCTGGGGCTTGGGCGCTGCGAGGGCGGGAAGGGTCGGAAGTCGATCCCGGCCCGCTGCAGGATATCGGCGAAGCGGGCGTGCTGCTCGGGGGTGGCCAGGACCGAGAGGATGGTCTTGACCCGCCCTCCCTCCTCCACCACGATCCAGTTCACGTTGAGCCCGGCGGCCTCGCGGGAGAGGAAGGGGAGGAGGTCGTTTTGCACCCAGGCCTTGGCCCCCTCGAGGTTCACCACGGTCCGGGCCTGGCCCTGGGCGTCGGTTTCGGTGCGTTTGTAGGCGATCTCGGGGACGCCCACCAGGTAGGGCCTCCGCTCCATGGCCCCGGTGCGGCTCGGGGCGTCCACCAGGGCGGTGATCACCTGGGTGGGGGCCACCACCACCACGTCGGGGGGCAGGAAGAGGTAGTCCAGGTTGAACTGGGCCCCGTAGGTGGCGAAGAGGAGGTCCCACACCTCCCGGAAGGGTTTGCCCTGGAAGTCCAGCTTGACGTTGGGCAGGGGGGGCTGGGCCTTGGCCGGGTCCCCACTGGGGTCAAAGGCCCGGTAGATGAGGGGTTGCAGGCCCACGCTCCGCGCCAGGGCCTCCAGGGCCACGTCCAGGGGCAGGGTGAGGCCGGCCCGCACCTGGCTTTCCGAGACCTTGAGGTCCACCTTGGCCCCGAAGCGGGGCTCGTTGGGGAAGCTTCCCGCCAGGGCCGAAAGACCCAGGGCCAGGGAGGCCCAGATCAGGGGCTTCATAAGGGTTCCTTTCACCGTCCACCTCCAGCCTGCGCGCTTACGAGAGGGATGTCCAAGGTTTCGCCCTCGAGGGCCAAGACCACGCGGTCGCCCTCTATGCGGCGGATCACCGCTTCGCTCCCGGGGATGGGGCTTCCCGCCGGAAGCACCAGGTAGCCTTCCTTGCTCTCCAAGATGGCCACGCTCACGGGCCCGAGGAGGGTTCCTGCGAGCTTTAGCCCCCTCTCCTCCACCAGGGCCTGCAAAGGGGTCTTGGGGGTGGTGGGGGCCTGGCCTTCCGGCTTCGCCTCGGAAGGTTCGGGTAGGGGAGCTTCCACCAGGCCCGCCGGGGCGGAGGGGAGTACCGGGGGTTCCGGGAGGGGTGAGGGCGCTTCGG
>BBBN01000046.1 GCA_001311585.1 Thermus sp. JCM 17653 | reverse complement strand
TTCAGGCGGTTCAGGGCCCCCCCGGGCGAAGCGGACGGCCTCCTCCCCCGTCACCGCCTCTATGCGGCGCACCCCGGCGGAGACCGCCTCCTCGCCGGTGATGAGAAAGGCCCCGATCTCCCCGGTGCGGCGCACGTGGCACCCGCCGCAAAGCTCCTTGGACTCGAGGCCCTTTAGGGGGCTTCCCTCCACCCGCACCACCCGGACCACCTCCCCGTACTTCTCCCCGAAGAGGGCCATGGCCCCCTCCTTCCTCGCCTCCTCCAGGGGCATGTACCGCCAGGTCACGGGGAAGTCGGCCTGGATCCAGCGGTTCACCAAAAGCTCCACCCGCTCAAGCTCCTCGGGCTTCATGGGCTCGGGGTGGGTGAAGTCAAAGCGAAGCCGGTCCGGGGCCACCAGGCTTCCCGCCTGGCGCACGTGGGGGCCCAGGACCGCCCTAAGGGCCGCGTGGAGGAGGTGGGTGGCGGTGTGGTTCCTCTCCGTGTCCCGCCTTTTGGGGTCCACCACCGCCCGCACCCTCTCCCCTACCCTCAGCACCCCTTCCTCCACCCGGGCCTTGTGGAGGAAAAGGCCCCGCTCCGTCTTCTTGGTGGTCTCCACCCGGGCCAGGCCCCCAGGCCACTCCAAAACGCCGAAGTCCCCGATCTGCCGCCCCCCTCGGCGTAGAAGGGGGTCTTGTCCAGGACCACCTGGACCTCGGTGCCGGGCCCCGCCTCCTCTAAGCTCTCGTCCCCGGCCAAGAGGGCCAGGACCTCGGCTTCGGCCTCCAGGGTGTTGTAGCCCAAAAACTCCGTGGCCCCCCGCTCGGCGTAGAGCTCCTCCAGGACCTGGGCGCTCTTCTTGAAGATCTCCCGCTCAAAGGCCATGGCGGCCCGGGAGCGGCTTTGCTGCTCCTCCATGGCCTTCTGGAAGCCCTCCGTGTCCACGCCAAAGCCGCGCTCGGCGGCGATCTCCACGGTGAGGTCCAGGGGGAAGCCGTAGGTATCGTAAAGCCTAAAGGCCTCCTTCCCGGGAAGGACCTCCCCGGCCTTGAGGCCGGAAAGGAGGGCGTCCAGGCGCTTGAGGCCCCCCTCCAGGGTCTCCAAGAAGCGCTCCTCCTCGAGGCGGATCTGCTTCTCCACCGCAGGGAGGTTCTCCCGCATCTCCGGGTAGAAGTCCCCGAGGAGCTCGGCCACCAGGGGAGCGAGGCGGTGGAGGAAGGGATCGGAAAGCCCCAGGAGGTAGCCGTGCCTTAGGGCCCGGCGGAGGAGGCGCCGGATCACGTAGCCCCGCCCGGTGTTGGAGAAGGTGGCCCCGTCGGAGAGGGCCGCCACCACGGCCCGGACGTGGTCGGCGATCACCCGGTGGCTCACGCTTCCCTTCCCCTCGTAGGGCCTGCCGCTCATCCGGGCCACTTCCTGGATGAGGGGGAAGAAGGTGTCCGTGCGGTAGAAGTCCTCCACGTCCTGGAGGATGGCCGCCACCCGGTAGAGGCCCATGCCCGTGTCGATGTTCTTCTGGGGCAGGGGCTTGAGAATCCCGGGCCCGGGGATGGGGCCCTGGCGGTCGTACTGGGTGAAAACCAGGTTCCAGATCTCCACAAACCGGTCCCCACTCCCCGTGTTGGGGCCGGTCTCGTCCGGGGTGCCGTAGGCCGGGCCCCGGTCGTAGAAGATCTCCGAGCAGGGACCACTGGGCCATTGGGCCCGTGGGTGATGGCCCCGCCCGGCCAGTAGTTCTCGTCCTCGCCGAAGCGGCCGATCCTTTCCTCGGGGACCCCCACGAGGTCGCGCCAGATCCCGTAGGCCTCCTCGTCGTCCTCGTAAACCGTGACCCAAAGGCGCCCGGGTCCAGCTTCAGGTGCTCCGTGAGGAACTCCCAGGCCCAGAGGATGGCCTCCTTCTTGAAGTAGTCCCCGAAGGAGAAGTTGCCCAGCATCTCAAAGTAGGTGTTGTGCCGGCTGGTGCGGCCCACGTTCTCGATGTCCCCCACCCTCAGGCACTCCTGGCAGGTGGTGACCCTGCGCCACTCCTTGCCGAAGAAGATGGGCCTGGCCCCCAGGAAGTAGGGCTTTAGGGGGGCCATCCCCGCCGAGGTGAAGAGGAGGGAGGGGTCGTCCTCGGGGATGAGGCTGAAGGAAGGAAGGCGCAAATGCCCCTTGCCCTCAAAGAAAGAGAGGAACTTCTCGCGGATCTCCGCCGTGCGCATGGCTTTGATTATAGGCGCTTACAATGGACCCATGAAGGTCCAGATGCGCCGCTACACCCTGAAGGAGGGGGCCAGGGGGGCTTTTGAGAAGGTCTTTCTGGAAACCATCGTCCCCCTGAGGCAGGCCCTGGGCTTTGAGGTCCTCGGGGCCTACTGGCTCTCCGAGCGGGAGTTTCTCTGGTTCGTGGCCCACGAGGACTTTGAACGGGCCGAACAGGCCTACTACCAGCACCCCGAAAGGCAGAAGGTGAACCCTCGGGAGTTCCTGGAGGCCATGGAGACCCGCTTCGTGGAGCGCCTTTTGTAGGCGGGGCCACGCCCCTGGCCCCGCCTTGGGGTAGCCTCGGGGGGATGGAGCTTTTCCTCCTCGTGCTCCGCAACCTCCTGGCCCGGCCCGTCCGGAGCCTCCTCACCCTCCTCGGGGTCCTGGTGGCCACGGGCAGCATGGTCCTCTTCCTCTCTTTCGGGGAGGGCCTGAGGCGGGCCCTTTTCCAGGAGCTTTCCCGGGTGGGGCCCGCCATCCAGGTGGTGCCGGAAGGGGCGGAGGGCCTCGTCTTCGGCGCCCTCCCCGAGATCCCCCCCGAGACCCTGAAGGCCCTGGAGGAGGCGGGGAAGGCCCTGGGGGTGCGGGCGGTGGTCCCCACCCTCTTCCTCACCCGGGGAGGCTTTGACCCCAGCACCAGCTTCCTCTTCCAGGGCCTGCCGGAAGGAACCCCTCCGGACCTCCTCTACCCGGGCTAAAGGCCAAGGAAGGCCGCCTCATCCCCTCGGGGAAGGGGGCCGTGGTGGGGGCTAAGGTGGCGGAGCGGAGCGGCCTCGCCCTGGGAAGCGTCCTCAGGCTTTCCCCCAGGCTGGAGCTTAGGGTGGAGGGGGTCCTGGAGGAGACGGGAGGCCTCGCGGACAACCTGATCTTCGTCCCCTTGAGGGCGGTCCAGGAGGCCTTGGGCACGGAGAACGTGACCGCGGTGCTGGTGGCCCTAAGCCCCGGCCAGAAGGCGGAAGAGGTGGCCCGGGCCCTGGAAAGGGCAGTGCCCGGGGTGAAGGCCCAGACCACGAGCGAGGTGATGCGCTTCGCCGAGCGCGCCTTAAGGATCAGCGATCTGGTGCGCTTCGGCATAAGCCTAGTGGCCCTGGTGGTGGGGGGGCTTCTGGTGGCCAACACGGTGATGATGTCCGTATACGAAAGGGTGCGGGAGTTCGGGGTCATGCGGGCCCTGGGGGCGAGGCGGGGGTTCATCTTCCGCCTCGTCCTTTTGGAGGCCCTCCTCATCGCCCTTTTGGGCGGGGCCTTGGGGCTTGGGCTTGGGGCCCTCGGCGCCTTCGCCATCAACCTTTACACCCTGGACCAGGTGGGCCTGGCCCTCTCGGCGGTGACCCCGAGGCTCGCCCTCTTCGCCCTGGGGGTGGCCCTCAGCCTCGGGCTTATCGCCGGGCTTCTTCCTGCCTACCACGCCAGCCGCATCCCCGTGGTGGAGGCTTTGGGGAGGGTGTAGATGACCCTAAGGGCGGAAAACCTCACCAAGCGCTACCGGCAAGGGGAGAAGGAGGTGGTGGCCCTTCTCGGCTTCACCTACGCCTTCCCCCCGGGGGCCACGGCGGTGGTGGGCCCCTCGGGAAGCGGCAAGACCACCCTCTTGAACCTCCTCGCGGGCTTTGACCTGCCCACGGAGGGCGGGATCTACCTGGGGGACACGCCCCTCCACGCCCTCTCCGAGGACGAAAGGGCCGGGGTGCGGCTTAGGCACATGGGCTTCGTCTTCCAGCAGTGGAACCTCATCCCCACCCTCACCGCCCTGGAGAACGTGGCCTTCCCCCTCCTCCTGGCGGGCTGGCCCCGGAGGGCGAGGCTAGCGCGGGCGGCGGAGCTTCTGGAGCGGGTGGGCCTAAAGGACCGCCTCCACCACCCGCCAAGCCGCCTCTCCGGCGGGGAGCAACAAAGGGTGGCCCTGGCCCGGGCCTTGGCCCTGGACCCCCCCATCCTCTTCGCCGACGAGCCCACGGGGAACCTGGACCTGGAGTCCCGGGAGCAGGTGGCGGACCTCCTCTTCTCCCTGGGCGAGGAGCGCACCCTGGTCCTGGTCACCCACGACCTGGAGCTGGCCCAAAGGGCGGGGCGCATCCTCCACCTAAAGGGCGGGAGGCTTTGGAGGGAGGAGGCCGGCAAGGCCCAGACCTAATACCCCTTCTCCATTCGCCTCCCTGGCCTGGGGAAGTCCCCCAGGGACCTCTTGCCAGGAGGGACATCCCGCCCACCCCTTTCGTGGCACAATACCCCCCATGGGCAAGCGCATGGTGGTCGTGGGCGGGGTGGCGGGCGGGGCCTCCGCCGCCGCCAAGGCCAAAAGGGAAAACCCCGAGCTGGAGGTGGTGGTCTACGAGAAGTCGGGGTGGGTTTCCTACGGGGCCTGCGGCCTCCCCTATGTGCTCTCCGGGGAGATCCCTAGGCTGGAAAAACTCGTGGCCCGCACCCCCGAGGAGTTCCGGAAAGGGGGGGTTCTGGTCCACACCCGCCACGAAGTGGTGGACGTGGACTACGAGCTCCGCACCCTGACGGTGCACGATCACGCCGAGGGGAGGACCTTCCAGGACCGGTTTGACCACCTGGTCCTGGCCACGGGGGCAAGGCCCACCATCCCCCCCATCCCCGGCACGGAGCAGGAAGGGGTCTACACCTTGAGGAGCATGGAGGACGGGGAGAGGCTTTTAGGGGCCCTTTCCCAGGCCCGGCGGGCCGCCATCCTGGGGGCGGGGTACATCGGCCTCGAGGCCGCCGAGGCTTTCCGCAAGCGGGGCCTGGAAGTAACCCTCCTGGAGGCCAAGGACCGCCCCCTCCCCCACTGGGACCCCGAGGTGGGCGCCCTCCTCCGGGAGGAGCTGGAGCGGCACGGGGTGGAGGTCTGGACCGGGGTGAGGGTGGAGGCCCTCAGGGGCCAGGGCCGGGTGGAGGCGGTGGAGACCTCGGAAGGGGTGGTGCCCGCCGACCTGGTCCTCCTGGCCACGGGAATCCGCCCTAACACCGAGCTCGCCCAGGCCATAGGGGTGGCCCTGGGACCCACCGGGGCCATCGCCACCGACGAAAGGATGCGCACCAACCTGGAGGGGGTTTACGCCGCCGGGGACGTGGCGGAAAGCTTCCACCAGGTTCTCAAGCGCCCCTACTGGCTTCCCCTAGGGGACGTGGCCAACAAGCACGGCCGCACCGCAGGGAGCGTCATCGCCGGTAAGGAGGCCCGCTTCCAAGGCGTGGCGGGCACGGCCATCTTCAAGGCCTTCGGCCTGGCGGTGGCCACCACGGGGCTTTCCCTGGAGACCGCCCTCAAGGAGGGGTTCAAGGCCCGGAAGGTCTTCATCCAGAGCCGGGACGGGGCCCACTACTACCCGGGAAGCCAGCCCCTCTGGGTGGAGCTGGTCTACGAGGAAGGGACGGAGAGGCTTTTGGGCGGCGCGGTGGTGGCCCACGGGCACGGCGCCCTCCGCATAGACGCCCTGGCCGCCCTCCTGGCCCGAGGGGGTACGGTGGAGGACCTCCTGGCCCTGGACCTGGCCTACGCCCCGCCCTATAGCCCCGTCTGGGACCCCCTACTCATCGCCGCTCAGCAGGCGCGCTAAGTACCTCGCCGCGGAAAAAGCCGCGGTGGGAGCTCCCTCCCAGCCCTGGTTCGGGCATTTCGTGTTGCGAAACCAAGGTGCGGGCCTTAGGAGTGTAGCCCAAGGCCGGCTACACCCGCTTGGGGTGTGAAGCCTGCGGGCTTACACCCTACACCGGAGCCTTCCCCGCCCCCAGACTGAGGGCCGGAGGTGATCCATGGAACCCTTAAGCGTGCTCACCCCGGAGATGCGGCAAGAGGCCGAGGCCCTTCGCCAGGAGTGGGAGACAAACCCCCGCTGGAAAGGCGTCCGGCGGGACTACCGGCCCGAGGACGTGGTGCGGCTCCGCCCGAGCGTGATGGTGGAGCACACCCTGGCCAAGCGAGGGGCGGAAAAGCTCTGGCGCCTCCTCCACGAGAGGCCCTACGTCCACACCTTCGGGGCCTACACCGGGGCCATGGCGGTGCAGATGGTGCGGGCCGGCCTCGAGGCCATCTACCTCTCCGGCTGGCAGGTGGCCGCGGACGCCAACCTGGCGTGGCAGACCTACCCCGACCAGTCCCTCTACCCCTATAACTCCGTCCCCCAGATCGTGAAGCGCATCAACAACGCCCTCATGCGGGCCGACCAGGTGGAGCGCGCCGAGGGCAAGGTGAGCCGGGACTGGTACGTGCCCATCGTGGCCGACGGCGAGGCGGGCTTCGGCGGGGCCCTCAACGTCTTTGAGCTCACCAAGGCCATGATCGAGGCCGGGGCCGCCGGGATCCACTACGAGGACCAGCTGGCCAGCGAGAAGAAGTGCGGCCACCTGGGCGGCAAGGTCCTGGTGCCCACGGCCCAGCACATCCGCACCCTCCAGGCGGCCAGGCTCGCCGCCGACGTGATGGGCGTGCCCACCCTGATCGTTGCCCGCACCGACGCCGAGGCCGCCACCCTCATCACCAGCGACATCGACGAGCGCGACCGGCCCTTCATCCTTTCCGACGAGCGCACCCCCGAGGGCTTCTACCGCTTCAAGAACGGGATTGAGGCCGGCATCGCCCGGGCCCTGGCCTACGCCCCCTACGCCGATGTCCTCTGGATGGAGACCTCCAAGCCCGACCTGGAGGAGGCCAGGAAGTTCGCCGAGGCGGTGAAGCGGGAGTTCCCCGACAAGTTGCTGGCCTACAACCTCTCCCCCTCCTTCAACTGGAAGAAGTTCCTGGACGATGAAACCATCGCCAAGTTCAACCGGGAGCTGGGGGAGATGGGCTACAAGTTCCAGTTCATCACCCTGGCGGGCTGGCACACCCTCAACTACTACACCTGGGAGCTGGCCAAGGGGTACAAGGCCCGGGGCATGCCCGCCTTCGTGGAGCTGCAGCAGAAGGAGTTCCTGGCCCAGGCCCAGGGCTTCACCGCCGTGAAGCACCAGCGGGAGGTGGGGGCGGGCTACTTTGACGAGGTGGTCCTGGCCCTGACCCAGGGGGAGGCCTCCACCCTGGCCCTCAAGGGCTCCACGGAGGAGGCCCAGTTCACCGAGCCCGTCCAATAAGGGCCTTCCTTCCGGGCCGCCCCTTCAGGGGCGGCCCTTGCCCCTCTTTCCATACCCCATGCTGGCCCAAGCCCGCATGGGGGCCCCGGTAAAAACCATCCGTAGGGCCTCCACGCCTGGCTTAGGCGAAGCACTCACGCCAAAGGGGCATCAAAGAGGTACCCTGCGCTTGCAGCCTTGTTGCCAAAGGGCACACCGGCCGGGTAAAGTGTAGATATCATGCGCGAAGCTTCTACACCCTGGCTTCGCTACCTGGAAGCCCTCCGTCCCCACCTGCAGGGCCAAGATCACCGGGGGAAAAGGGGGTCCTTGCGCTGGCTCGAGGCCTCATGGCCGAGCGGGGAGGCCGGGCGGGGACGGTGCGCAACATCCTCTACAAGGACCTGGGGAGCCCGGAGGAGAAGGAGCGGCTCTACGGGCTCATCGCCGACCTTTACCGGGAGGTGGGCCTAAAGCCCCCGCCCCCGCCGGCGGAGCTCTTCCTGGAAAGCGCCCGCAAGGTGCTGGGCCGGGACAAGCGCCGCATCTTCCGCCGCTTCCTCAAGGAGCTGGAGGCGGGGGAAAGGCCCCAGATGGTGGTGGTGGGGGGGCCGGCCACGGGCAAAGGGGTCCTCCTCTCCGCCCTGGCCCGGGCCCTTTCCGCCCTCCCCCACCAGGAACCCCACCTCCTCAACCTGGGAGGGGAGGTGGCCCAGGCCCTGGTGCCCTTGGCGGAGGCCCTGGAGGTGGGAGAGGAGGTGCGGGGGCTTCTGGCCCAGCTCTCCCCTACCCAGCCCTACGCCCTCCAGGGGGCCCTGCAACAGGAGGTCCTCACCCTCCTGGCCCAGGCCCTGAACGGGCAAGGCCGGCCCCTCCTTCTCCGGGCCGAGGCGGAGGGCACCCTGGAGGGCCTACCCCTCAGGGGCCCTGAAGGAACCCAGAAGGGGCTTGCCGCCTGGCTGGAGCCTTCCTACGGAGGCTCAGGGTGCCCTACCTGGCCGCCCTCTCGGAGCCTCCTCCCACCCTCCCCTACCAGCCCCTCTCCCCGCCCAGCCGGGAGGAGGCCCGCCGCTTCGTAAGGGAAAGGCTCCCCCACCTTCCCCCCGGAGCGCCTCGAGGCCCTGGTGAACCAGGCGGGGCGCAACTTTGGGGAGCTTTCCCGCCTGGTGCTCCTGGAGCCGCCAAGCACGACCCCAAGACCCCCCTGCAGGACGACCCCACCCTGAGGCCTCTCCTCGAGGCCCTTTCCGCCTTCAGCCCCGAGGCCGACCCCGCCTTTCCCCTCGCCCTCCTGGAAAAGGCCCTGGGCAAGCCCCTGGAGAGGCTTTCCCAGGCGGAGCGGGCCCTTTTGGACTGGGTAGGGGAAGGCCTGGTGCGCCCGGCCCTGAGGAGCCTCCTGCCCGAGGAAGCCCCCAAGGAGCTCCACCGCCTGGCCCTGGAACACTTCCCCCGGGAGAACACCTTCCGCAAGCTCTACCACGCCCGCAAGGCCGGGGAGCGGGGGGTTCTTTTGGATCTACTACAGGAAGATCCCGCCCGCCTGGCCCTGCTTCCCGGCCTCTGGGAGGAAGCCCAGGCCTGGCCGCGGGAGGACCTGGAGGCCTTGGCGGGGGTGGTGGTCCGCTACCGGGCGGTCCTCGGCCAGTACGCCCACCCCGAGGCGGAGGCCGCCCTAAAGGTGCTCTCGGAGTCCCAAACCCCCACCTTGCGCACCTGGGCCCGGATCAAGGCCGCAGAGGCCAAGGCGGACGCCGCCCTCTACAAGGAAGCGGAAAGCCTCCTCCCTCCCAAAGAGGACCTTGCCCTCCTGGACGAGACCGCCCAGGCGGAAGGCCTCCTGGTGATGGCCGCCGTGGAGCGGTGGAAGGGGGACTACGAAAGGGCCGCCCGCTTCGTGGCCGAGGCCGAGGCGCTCCCCGTGGCCCCTTTTCTCCGAGACCGGGTGCAGCTCTGGCGGGGCCTGGTGGCCAAGGACCTGGGGCGGTACGAGGAGGCCCTCGCGGCCCTGGACCAGGTGGGGCACGACGCCCTCCTCCTGGGCCGGGCCCGCTACCAGATGGGGGACCTCCTCATGCGGCTGGGCCGCCTCGAGGCCAAGGCCCGGATGGAGGAGGGCCTCAAGGCCCTGGAGGAGGCCGGGGCCCCAAGGACGAGGTGGCCCGGGTGCGGGCCCGCTACGCCACCCTCCTGAGGCGCCTGGGCCTTTACCGGGAGGCGGAGGAGGCCATCCAAAGGGCCCTGGGGGAGGCGGAAGACCCCTTCACCCAGGCCCGGGTCCGGAGCGAGGCCGGCATCCTCGAGGCCGCCAGGGGCCGGCCCTTTGAGGCCCTGGCCCACTTGGTGCCCGCCGAGGCCTACTTCCGCACCACTTCCGAGCGCCCCAAGGAAGCCCGCTACCGCCACCTGCGCACCCTCTTCCGCTTGGGGGGGGCCTACCTCCTCCTGGAGGCGGGCCAGCCTTACCGCCCTCCCTTCCTGGGAGGGCTTTACGCCCCCCAAGCCAAGCGCTTGTTGGGAAACCTTCTTGAAAAAATCCCCGAGGAGCCCACCGAGCGCTACACCGCCCTCAGGCTGGACGCGGCCAGCCTCCTCGCCCTCCTCCTCCCCCCCGCCGAGGCAAGGCCCTCCTCAGGCCCCTCCTGGAGCTGGAAAACCCCTATCTAAGGCCCAGGCCCGCCTGGGCTACGCCG
>BBBN01000045.1 GCA_001311585.1 Thermus sp. JCM 17653 | reverse complement strand
TGGCGGCCCAGGCGGTGGGCATCGCCCGGGGGGCTTACGAGATCGCCAAGCCTACGCCGACCAGAGGGAGCAGTTCGGGAAGAAGCTCCGCGAGCACCAGGCCATCGCCTTCAAGATCGCCGATATGCACGTGAGGATCGCCGCCGCCCGGGCTTTGGTCCTCGAGGCCGCGAGGAAGAAAGACCGGGGGGAGCGGTTCACCCTCGAGGCCAGCGCCGCCAAACTCTTCGCCAGCCAGGTGGCTGTGGAGGTGACCCGGGAGGCGGTCCAGGTCCTGGGAGCTATGGCTACCACCGGGACTACCGGGTGGAGCGCTACTACCGGGACGCCAAGGTGACGGAGATCTACGAGGGGACCTCGGAGATTCAGCGCCTGGTCATCGCTCGGGAGCTCTACTCCTCTTGAGGCCACCCCTTCCTTTTCTCATGCCTCTTCCTTAGGGTGGGAAGGGTATGGTCCGCCGCCTCCTCTCCCTCTCCCGGCCCCTGTACTGGCTCTACGAGAAGCGCCTCCTGAAGGAGGTGAAGCGGGGCCCCATGCCCCGGCACCTGGGCCTCATCCTGGACGGCAACCGCCGCTACGCCCGCGCCTTGGGCCTTTCCCCCACCAAGGGGCACGAGTTCGGGGTGCAGAAGGCCTACGAGGTCTTGGAGTGGTGCCTGGAGATGGGCATCCGGACCGTCACCGTATGGGTTTTCTCCACCGATAACTTCCGCCGCTCCCCCGAGGAGGTGGAGACCCTGATGGGCCTCTTCGTGCGCGAGGCGGAGAGGATGGCCCAGGACCACCGCATCCTGGAGAACCAGGTGCGGGTGCGGGTGATCGGCCGGCGGGAGGGGTTTTCCGAGGAGGTGCTCCGGGCTTTGGAGCGCCTGGAGGAGCGCACCCGGGCCCACCAGGGCATGTTCCTCAACATCGCCTTGGGCTACGGGGGGCGGGAGGAGATCGTGGACGCGGTGAAGCGGCTTCTCCTGGAGGCGGAGGAGGGGGGCCTCTCCCCCAAGGAGGTGGCCGAACGCCTCACCCCCGAGGACATCGCCCGCCACCTCTACACCGCCGGGCTTCCCGACCCCGACTTCATCATCCGCACCTCGGGGGAGATCCGGCTTTCCGGCTTCCTCCTCTGGCAGTCCGCCTACTCCGAGTTCTACTTCGCCGACGTCCTCTGGCCCGAGTTCCGCAAGATTGACTTCCTGCGCGCCCTAAGGAGCTACCAGGCCCGCGAAAGGCGGTTTGGGCGTTGACAAGTTGCGGGTTTTCGTATACCCTTACGGGCAAGATGCTGGCCCGCGAGAAAAAAACTCGGCCGCCGGGGGGTAGGATAGCCCTCTTAAGGGTTCCTTATCCCCCGGCCCGAGTTCGGGCCGGTTTTCTTTTAGGGGAGGGGCGTATGCGGGAATGGAAGATCATAGACTCCACCTTACGGGAAGGGGAGCAGTTTGAACGGGCCAACTTCTCCACCCAGGACAAGATAGAGATCGCCAAGGCCCTGGACGAGTTCGGCATTGAGTACATCGAGGTCACCACCCCCGTGGCCTCCCCCCAGTCCCGCAGACGCCGAGGTCCTCGCCTCCTTGGGCCTCAAGGCCAAGGTGGTGACCCACATCCAGACCCGCCTGGACGCGGCCAAGGTGGCGGTGGAGACCGGGGTGCAGGGGATTGACCTCCTCTTCGGCACCAGCAAGTACCTAAGGGCCGCCCACGGGCGGGACATTCCCCGGATCATCGCCGAGGCCCAGGAGGTGATCCAATACATCCGGGAAAACGCCCCCCACGTGGAGGTGCGCTTTTCGCCGAGGACACTTTCCGCTCGGACGAACACGACCTTTTGGCCATCTACCAGGCCATCGCTCCCTACGTGGACCGGGTGGGCCTGGCGGACACCGTGGGCATCGCCACGCCCCGCCAGGTCTACGCCCTGGTGCGGGAGGTGCGGCGGGTGGTGGGGCCCAGGGTGGACATCGAGTTCCACGGCCACAACGACACCGGGTGCGCCGTGGCCAACGCCTTTGAGGCCATCGAGGCCGGGGCCACCCACGTGGACACCACCATCCTGGGGATCGGGGAGCGGAACGGGATCACGCCTTTGGGGGGGTTCCTCGCCCGCATGTACACCCTCCAGCCCGAGTACGTGCGCGGGAAGTACAGGCTGGAGATGCTCCCCGAGCTGGACCGGATGGTGGCCAGGATGGTGGGGGTGGAGATCCCCTTCAACAACTACATCACCGGGGAGACGGCCTTCAGCCACAAGGCGGGGATGCACCTGAAGGCCATTTACATCAACCCCGAGTCCTACGAGCCCTACCCCCCGGAGGTCTTCGGGGTGCGGCGGAAGCTCATCATCGCCTCGAGGCTCACCGGGCGGCACGCCATCAAGGCGCGGGCGGAGGAGCTCGGCCTCCACTACGGGGAGGAGGAGCTCCACCGGGTCACCCAGCACATCAAGGCCCTGGCCGACCGGGGCCAGCTCACCCTGGAGGAGCTGGACCGCATCCTCAGGGAATGGATCACGGCATGAGGCTAGAGGTTATGGAACTCCTCCTCGGTGAGGCCGGCGTCGCGCAGGATGCGCTTGAAGGTGCCCTTGGGAAGCTCCCCGCTGTGGAAGGGCACCACCACGATGCGGCCATCGGGGTGGGCGTAGAGCCGGTGTCCTCCCTTGGCCATGCGTTCCACGAACCCGAGGCGGCGGAGCTTCCGGGCCACCTCCTCCGGCCTAGGCGGCATCCACACCCACCTCTACCGCTTGCACGTCTGGGGGAAGCGGCCTGCCCTCGGCCCTCAGGAAGGTCAGGACGAGCTCCAGGGCCTCTTTGGCCCGCGCCAAGGCCTCCTCTGGGGTTTGGCCGAAGGAGTGGGCCTGGGGTACCGCGGGAAACTCGGCGATCCAGGTTCCCGGGGTTTCCGGGTCCGGGTAGAGGAGGGCGGTGTACTTGGGCATACCCTCAGTATAGGAGGTGCGTGTGGGACAGACGCTAGCGGAAAAGATCCTCTCCCACAAGGTGGGAAGGCTCGTGGGGGCGGGGGAGCTCGTGGTGGTGGAGGTGGACCAGGTGATGGTGGTGGACTCCATCGCCGGGAGCTTCTTCAAGCGCCTGGAGTACCTCCAGGCCACCCCCCGCTACCCGGAAAGGGTCTCCATCGTGATAGACCACGTGGCCCCGGCGGCGAACATCGAGGTGGCCAAGGCGCAGAAGGAGATCCGGGAGTGGGGCAAGCGGCACGGCATCCGGGTCTTTGACGTGGGGAGGGGGGTGTGCCACCAGGTCCTCATAGAGGAGGGCCTGGCCCAGCCGGGCTGGGTGGTGGTGGGCTCGGACAGCCACTCCACCACCTACGGGGCGGTGGGGGCCTTCGGCACCGGAATGGGGGCCACGGACATCGCCCTGGCGGCGGCCAGCGGGCGCACCTGGCTTCGGGTGCCTGAGAGCGTGAAGGTGGTCTTCCGGGGAAGGCTCCCCAAGGGGGTCACGGCCAAGGACGCCGCCCTGGAGATGGTCCGCCTCCTCACCGCCGAAGGGGCCACCTACATGGCGGTGGAGATCCACCTCTTGGACGGGGCGGAGACCCTCACGCGGGGCGAACGCATGACCCTCGCCAACCTCACCGTGGAGGCGGGGGCCAAGGCGGGGCTCGTGGTGCCCTCGGGGGAGATCCTGGAGATGTACCGGGTGCCCCAGTGGCTCTACCCCGACCCCGACGCCCGCTACGCCAAGGAGGTGGAGATAGACCTTTCCGCCCTCACCCCCAGGGTCTCTGTCCCCTTCTACGTGGACAACGTCCACGAGGTGGCCGCGGTCAAGGGCAAGCGGGTGGACCAGGTCTTCATCGGCACCTGCACCAACGGCCGCATAGAGGACCTCCGGGCGGCGGCGGAGGTGCTAAGGGGGAGGAAGGTTGCCCCCTGGGTGCGGCTTTTGGTGGTCCCGGCGAGCGCCCAGGTCCTGGAGGAGGCGGCCAAAGACGGCACCCTCCTCACCCTCCTCGAGGCCGGGGCCACCCTCGGCACCCCGGGGTGCGGCCCCTGCATGGGGCGGCACATGGGGGTCTTGGCCCCCGGGGAGGTGTGCGTCTCCACCTCCAACCGCAACTTCCGCGGGCGCATGGGGGCCCCGGACGCCGAGATCTACCTGGCGAGCCCCCGCGTGGCGGCGGCCAGCGCCGTGGCGGGCTACCTCACCACCCCCGAAGAGCTGGAGGAGGCCCATGCCTAGGGTTTGGAAGTTTGGCGACCAGATCAACACCGACGACATCCTTCCCGGAAAGTACGCCCCCTTCATGGTGGGGGAGGACCGGTTCCACCTCTACGCCTTCGCCCACCTACGGCCCGGCTTCGCGGAGGAGGTGCGCCCCGGGGACATCCTGGTCTTCGGGCGGAACGCCGGGCTTGGCTCTAGCCGCGAGTACGCCCCCGAGGCCCTGAAGCGCCTCGCGTCCGGGCCGTCATCGCCAAAAGCTACGCCCGCATCTTCTTCCGCAACCTGGTGAACCTGGGGATCGTCCCCTTTGAGTCGGAGGAGGTGGTGGATGCGCTAGAGGACGGCGACCTGGTGGAGCTGGACCTGGAAAGGGGGGTGCTCACCCGGGGGAGGAGCGCTTTGCCCTCCGTCCCCCGCCCCCCTTCCTCCTGGAGGCGCTCAAGGAGGGTTCTTTGCTGGACTACTACAAGAAGCACGGGCGCTTCCCGGGGGAGTAGACTCTAGTCATGGAGGACCTGGAGATCGTCTGCCCGGTGTGCGGCGAGGCCAGCCTGGTGCTGGCGGAGGACCTGGAGACCCTGGAGGTCGGGGACGTGCTGGAGTGCGAGGCCTGCGGGGCCTTCCTGGAGGTGGTCTCCCTGGACCCCTTGGAGGTGGAGGTGACGGAGGAGGGCCTCGAGGGCTTCTTCGTGGATTGCCCCCGTTGCGGCCACACCTTTGAGGTTTCCGAGGAGGACCAGGGCCAGGAGGTGGAGTGCCCCGAGTGCGGCTTCCGCTTTGTCCCCGACTGGAGCGAGATAGAGGAGGATGAGGAATGGTAGGGACCTGTCCTGAGTGCGGCGCGGAGCTTCGGCTGGAAAACCCAGAGCTTGGCGAGCTTGTGGTCTGCGAGGACTGCGGCGCGGAGCTGGAGGTGGTGGGGCTTGACCCCCTGAGGCTCGAGCCCGCCCCCGAGGAGGCGGAAGACTGGGGGGAGTAATACCGCCCCACGCCCGTCTGGTGGGTATGAGGGCTCCTGGCAGGGCCTAGTACCCCTTTTCTGGAGGCTAGATGCTGGCCATCCTCTACGACCGCATCCGCCCCGACGAGCGCATGCTCTTTGAGCGGGCCGAGGCCCTGGGCCTCCCCTACAAGAAGGTTTACGTCCCCGCCCTGCCCATGGTCCTGGGGGAGAGGCCCGAGGAGCTGGAGGGGGTCACGGTGGCCCTGGAACGGTGCGTGAGCCAAAGCCGGGGCCTCGCCGCCGCCCGCTACCTCACCGCCTTGGGCATCCCGGTGGTGAACCGCCCCGAGGTCATGGAGGTCTGCGGGGACAAGTGGGCCACCAGCGCGGCCTTGGCCCGGGCGGGCCTTCCCCAGCCAAAGACCGCCTTGGCCACGGACCGGGAGGAGGCCTTGAGGCTCATGGAGGTCTTCGGCTACCCCGTGGTGCTGAAGCCGGTCATCGGGAGCTGGGGCCGCCTCCTCGCCAAGGTCACGGACCGGGCCGCGGCGGAGGCCCTTCTGGAGCACAAGGAGGTCCTGGGAGGGTTCCAGCACCAGCTCTTTTACATCCAGGAGTACGTGGAAAAGCCCGGGCGGGACATAAGGGTCTTCGTGGTGGGAAAGAGGGCCATCGCCGCCATCTACCGGAAAAGCCCCCACTGGATCACCAACACCGCCCGGGGCGGAGAGGCGGAAAACTGCCCCCTCGTTGAGGAGATCGCCCGGCTTGCCGTGGGGGCGGCGGAGGCCGTGGGGGGCGGGGTGGTGGCCGTGGACCTCTTGGAGTCGGAAAGGGGCCTCCTCGTCAACGAGGTGAACCACACCATGGAGTTCAAGAACTCCGTGCACACCACCGGGGTGGACATCCCGGGGGAGATCCTCAAGTACGCCTGGGAGGTGGCCCGTGGATAAGAAGACCCTTTCCATCGTGGGGGCCTCGGGGTACGCCGGGGGGAGTTCTTAAGGCTTGCCCTTTCCCACCCCCATCTGGAGGTGAAGCAGGTGACCTCGAGGCGCTTCGCGGGCGAGCCCGTCCACTTCGTCCACCCCAACCTCCGAGGACGCACCACCCTCAAGTTCGTCCCCCCGGAGAAGCTGGAGCCCGCGGACATCCTGGTCCTGGCCCTGCCCCACGGGGTCTTCGCCCGGGAGTTTGACCGCTACAGCGCCCTCGCCCCGGTGCTCATAGACCTCTCCGCCGACTTCCGCCTGAAGGACCTCGAGCTCTACCGCAGGTACTACGGGGAGCATCCCCGGCCCGACCTCCTGGGCCGCTTCGTCTACGCCGTGCCCGAGCTTTACCGGGAGGCCCTTAAGGGGGCGGACTGGATCGCCGGGGCTGGGTGCAACGCCACGGCCACCCTCCTCGGTCTCTACCCCCTCCTCAAGGCCGGGGTCCTGAAGCCCGCTCCCATCTTCGTCACCCTCCTCATCTCCACCTCGGCCGCCGGGGCCGAGGCCAGCCCGGCGAGCCACCACCCCGAAAGGGCGGGGTCCATACGGGTCTACAAGCCCACGGGCCACCGCCACACCGCCGAGGTGGTGGAGAACCTCCCGGGCCGGCCCGAGGTCCACCTCACCGCCATCGCCACCGACCGGGTGCGGGGGATCCTCATGACCGCCCAGTGCTTCCTCCAGGACGGCTGGAGCGAAAGGGACGTCTGGCAGGCTTACCGGGAGGTCTACGCCGGGGAGCCCTTCGTCCGCCTCGTCAAGCAGAAGAAGGGGGTCCACCGCTACCCCGACCCCCGGTTTGTCCAGGGCACCAACTACGCCGACATCGGCTTTGAGCTGGAGGAGGACACGGGGAGCTCGTGGTCATGACGGCCATAGACAACCTGGTGAAGGGCACCGCGGGCCACGCCCTCCAGGCCCTAAACCTCCGCATGGGCTGGCCCGAGACCCTGGGCCTGGACTTCCCGGGGCTTCACCCTAAGGCCAACCGCTTTGCAGGGGAGGTGAGCTTGTGATCGTGGTCAAGGTGGGAGGCGCCGAGGGGATCAACTACGAGGCCGTGGCCAAGGACGCGGCCTCCTTGTGGAAGGAGGGGGTGAAGCTCCTTCTCGTCCACGGGGGGAGTGCGGAAACCAACAAGGTGGCCGAGGCCCTGGGCCACCCGCCCCGCTTCCTCACCCACCCCGGGGGACAGGTGAGCCGCCTCACCGACCGGAAGACCCTGGAGATCTTTGAGATGGTCTACTGCGGCCTGGTGAACAAGCGCCTGGTGGAGCTTCTGCAAAAGGAGGGGGCGAACGCCATCGGCCTTTCCGGCCTGGACGGAAGGCTTCTCCTGGGCCGGAGGAAGACGGCGGTGAAGTACGTGGAAGACGGCAAGGTCAAGATCCACCGGGGGGACTACACCGGCACCGTGGAGGAGGTGAACAAGGCCCTTTTGGACCTCCTCCTTCAGGCGGGCTACCTCCCCGTGCTCACCCCGCCCGCCTTAAGCTACGAGAACGAGGCCATCAACACCGACGGGGACCAGATCGCCGCCCTCCTCGCCACCCTCTACGGAGCGGAGGCCCTGGTCTACCTCTCCAACGTCCCCGGCCTCCTCGCCCGCTACCCCGACGAGGCCTCCTTGGTGCGGGAGATCCCCGTGGACAGGGTGGAGGACCCGGAGTACCTGGCCCTCGCCCAGGGCCGGATGAAGCGGAAGGTCATGGGGGCGGTGGAGGCGGTGCGGGGCGGGGTCAAGCGGGGTGGTCTTCGCCGACGCCCGGGTGGAAAACCCCATAAGGCGGGCCCTTTCCGGGGAAGGCACCGTGTACGCTAGGGCCATGGCGCGCTTCGCCCTGGTCCTCCACGCCCACCTCCCCTACGTGCGGGCCCACGGCATGTGGCCCTTTGGGGAGGAGACCCTCTACGAGGCCATGGCCGAGACCTACCTGCCCCTCCTCCGGGTCTTGGAGCGGCTTCACGCCGAGGGGGTGGAGGCCCGCTTCACCCTGGGGATCACCCCCATCCTGGCGGAGCAGCTGGCCGACGCCCGGGTCCGAGAGGGCTTTCTGGTCTACGCCAGGGACCGCCTGGAAAGGGCCCAGAGGGACTACCTGCGCTACCGGGGAACCGGGCTGGAAAAGAGCGCCCGCCACCAGGTGGCCTTCTTTGAGCTCACCCTGGACCACTTCCACCACCTGGGAGGGGACCTCCTGGCCCCCTTCCGGCGGGCCCAGGAAAGGGGGCAGATAGAGCTCCTCACCTCCAACGCCACCCACGGCTACTCCCCCCTTCTGGCTACGAGGAGGCCCTCTGGGCCCAGATCAAGACCGGGGTGGCCACCTACCGCCGCCACTTCGCCAAGGATCCCATGGGCTTCTGGCTTCCCGAGATGGCCTACCGGCCTAAAGGCTTCTGGAAGCCCCCGGTGGCGGGCCCTCCCGAAGGCCTTAGGGCCGGGGTGGACGAGCTTTTGATGCGGGCCGGGATCCGCTACACCTTCGTGGACGCCCACCTGGTGCAGGGGGGGACCCCTCTGAGCCCTTACGGGGAGGCCTCCTTGGGCCCCGTGGAGAGCCAGGAGGCCACCTACCACGTCCACGAGCTGGAGTCGGGCCTTAGGGTCCTCGCCCGCAACCAGGAGACCGCCCTCCAGGTGTGGAGCGCCGATTACGGCTACCCGGGGGAGGGGCTTTACCGGGAGTTCCACCGCAAGGACCCCCTCTCCGGCCTCCACCACTGGCGGGTGACCCACCGCAAGGCCGACCTCGCGGAGAAGGCCCCCTACGACCCCGAGGCGGCCTTCGCCAAGGCGGAGGAGCACGCCCGCCACTTCCTGGAGCTGGTGGAGCGCCTCGCCGAGCGGCACCCCGAGGGGTGATCCTTTCCCCCTACGACGCCGAGCTCTTCGGCCACTGGTGGTACGAGGGGGTGGCCTGGCTCGAGGCCGTCCTGAGGCTTCTCGCCCAAAGCCCCAAGGTCCGGCCCGTGACCGCGCGAGAGGCGGTGCAGGGCCCCGCGGTGCGGACCGCCTTGCCTGAGGCTCCTGGGGCCGGGGCGGGGACCACCGGGTCTGGCTCAACGAGAAGACCCTGGACTACTGGGAAAAGGTCTACCGGGCGGAGGGGGCCATGCGGGAGGCGGTGCGGCAGGGGGTCCTCCCCCCAGGGGTGTTGCAGCAGGCCATGCGGGAGCTTCTCCTTTTGGAGGCCTCCGACTGGCCCTTCCTCATGGACACCGGCAGGCGGAGGCCTACGCCAAGGAGCGGTACGAGGAGCACGCCCGGGCCTTCTTCCACCTCCTCAAGGGCGTCTCCCCCGAGGAGCTTAGGGCCTTGGAGGAGCGGGACAACCCCTTCCCAGAGGCCAATCCCCGCCTCTACCTTCCCCAGGAGGCTTGATGCAGGAGGTGCGCCACGCCGTCCTCCAGTTCCGCCCCGAGAAGAGCCGGCTTGAGGAGAGCCTGAAGCGGCTAAAGGCCCGCCTCGAGGCCCTCCGCCCCCACGCCCCCCAGGTGGTGGTCCTGCCCGAGGCCGCCCTCACCGGCTACTTCCTGCAAGGGGGGGTAAGGGAGCTCGCCCTCACCCGGTTTGAGCTTTTGGAGCTTTTGGCGGGGGTGTACGAGAAGGTGGGATGGGAAGGGCTTTTGGACGTGGTGGTGGGCTTTTACGAGCGGGACGAGGGGGCCTACTACAACAGCGCCGCCTACCTGGAGCTTCCCCACCGCGTGGTCCACGTCCACCGCAAGGTCTTCCTGCCCACCTACGGGGTCTTTGACGAGGAGCGCTACCTGGCCCGGGGGAGGCGGGTAGAGGCCTTTAGGACCCGGTTTGGCCGGGCGGCCCTCCTCATCTGCGAGGACTTCTGGCACTCCCTCACCGCCACCATCGCCGCCCTGGACGGGGCGGAGGTGATCTACGTCCCCGCGGCGAGCCCGGCCAGGGGCTTCCAGGGGGCGCGGCCCGAGAACGTGGAGAGGTGGCGCACCCTGGCCCAGGCG
>BBBN01000044.1 GCA_001311585.1 Thermus sp. JCM 17653 | reverse complement strand
CCCCAAACCACTCTTTCCCCAGGGGAGGAGGCCCTGGTGCGCGTTAGGGTGCGGGGCATGGGGAGGGAGGGAAAGGTCCTCCTCTTCCTCGCAGGGGGGCAGGCGGAGGCCAAAGTGGGGTCCAGGCCCACCCTTCCAGGTCCCTTCCATGCTTTGCCACCCTGCCTTCCCTCCCTGCGCTACGATACCCAGGCCGGCCTTTCCCTGGAGGGGCGTGGCGCCCTTCTGGACCCCTACGAACGTTCCCTGGGCACCCTGGCTACCGCCTCTCCCCCCAAGGGGGCTCCTTGGACTACGGCAACCCCCTCTTCGGTCTAGGGCTTTCCTTCTCCCCCCAGGCGGCGGCCCTAAGCCTCCGTTACCGCCCCGTGGACCCCTTGAACCTCTTCCTAGAGGGAAGCACCACGGGCTCGGCGCGCTTCGGCCTGGCCTACGCGAGGGGCCCTGGCGCCTGGGAGGGCGTCTTGCCCTGCCCTTTGCCTACGCCCTCGAGGCCGGCCTCGCCCAGCCCCTGGAGGGGGGTCAGCTGGGCCTCTCGGGGCGCCTGGCCTCCGAGGCTGGGGGGTGGAGGCCCGCTATGCGCGGTCCGGTCTTTCCCTGTCTGCGGCCCACGGGGCCCCGGGGGGCACCTCCCTCATGGGGGTGGCCGCCTTGGGTGGGGGGTTCAACCTGGGCCTCGGTCTCCGCTTCCGGGAGGAGGCTGTCTTGGTGGGCCTCCTGGGGGTCCCCCTGCTGGGCACCGTGGAGGCTAGGGGCGAGTGGGGGCTTGGGAGCGGGAGGTTTTCCGCCTCCCTCTTTCACATCCTTCGGAGCCAGGAGGACCTGTTCTACGAGAGCCTGTCCTGGGACGGGCGGGCCCTCACCTACCGCTTGCAGGCCCAGGGCTCCCTTCCCACCGAGTGGGGCATGGCCAGGGTAGGGGGTGGGCTCGGCCTCGGGGGCGGGGACCCTCTCCCTCGAGGCCCAGGCCGCCCTACCCCCCTTCTCCCTGGGGGCCAGCCTGGGCTTCGCCGGAGGGGGCTTACGCTCCTTCCGCCTTGGGGGAAGCCTGGCCTTCGACCTCCCCCTGTATCCCCTGGCCTGGCCCCTGCTGGAGGCCAAGGTGGAGGGCGGAGCCACCTCCTTGGTGGTGGAGGGGCCTAGGGGGCGCTACCTCCTCCCCCTGGACCCAGAGGGCCGGGGGGCCTTGCGCCTGCCCCCGGGGCGGTACCGCCTCGAGCCCCCCAAGGGGCAGGCCTTTTTGAGGGAGGGGCGGCTGGTGCCCGACCTCCCCTTGGACCTCGGCCCGGAAGGGGCGGCCCTGGCCCTCAAGGTCCTCCCCGCCTCCGGGTCGGCCTGGCCTTGACCCTTTGCCCCCTGGAGCTAGGCCCGTACGTGCGCGGGATTCCCGGGGTGGACCTTGAGGCCCTCTTGCCCCGCCTCGCCGTCCGCCTGGTGGGGCCCGTGGAAGCCCTCCTCACGCAGGGCGGCTACGCTCTTCTGGTCCCCGGGCGCTACCGCCCGGAGCTTTCCGGCCCCCTCACTGCCCAGGCCTACCTGGCCCTTCCCGGCGGGGAAGGGCCCGTGGAAGAGGTGGAGGTCAGGGAGGAGGGGGTTTTGCGCCTCTGCCTGGCCTTCCCCGAGCGCCCCGTGGAGGAACAGGAGGTGAAGTGATGCGTTGGTCCTTGCTCGTTCCCATCCTCTTAGGCCTGGCTTGGGCCCAGAGCCTGGCCCTGGTCCCCACTTCCGGCGAGACCCGGATGGCTGCCCTTCAGGAGATCCTGACGGGCAGGGGTTCTTGGGGCTTCACCTTGGACCTCCGTTACGATGCCACCGGCCTTTCCAGCACCTACCGGGTGCTCTTGGAGCTGGTACCCGCAGGGCCCGCCGGGGTTTCCCTGGCCGCCTACGTCACCCCGGGCACGCCCCGGCTTCTTGCGGGCTCAGGAAGCCCCGGGACCCTCCGGACTACGGGTCGCACCCTTTGGGGGGCGGGGTTCCGGGAACTCCTGGGGGATGTGGGCCCGGTGCGGGGCCAGCTTCCCCTCACCTTGGAGCTTTCCGCCCTGGCCCCGGGGCCCCTGCTCCCCGGCTACTACTTCCTCCAGGTTACGGCCTTGATCCTGCCCCAGTAACGCCCCTTTGGCGTGGATCCTTCGCCTAAGCCCGAGCACGGAAGCTGCGGGCCTTCTTGACCGGGACCCCCATGCTGGCCCAAGCCAGCATGGGGTGTTATAACGCGCGTTTTGGTCCTTAGCGCGCAGAAGGCGGCTTGACGGCCAGGGGTCGCCCCCCTAGCCTGAGAAGGGGGGAAAATACCCCGAAAGGAGGTAAAGCATGCGCAGGTGGACCATGCAGCTTTTGGTTTTGACGGCGTCCCTTTGGGGCCTGGCCTTGGCGGACGCCAGCGACTCCAAGACCTTCACCGTGACGGTGCCGGGTACGGAGTGGGTGTCCATCGACACCGGTAGCGCTTCCCTCTCGGTGGACTACTCGAAGTATTGCTCCGCCGCTGGCCTGTCCTGCACTTGGTACTCTACCATCACATACTCCACCAACTACACTACCAACCGCAAGCTGGTGGCCAGCGCCACCACCACCAGCCCCATCCTCTCCGTGGTTTTGCAGAAGCGGGATGCCTTTCCAAAGCCCTTTGTGCCCGACTGGGGTTACGGCTCTAGCCCAGGGAGCTGGGCGTCCGGTTTCTCCGGGACAGAGCTGACCCTCAGCTCTGCGGACCAGGACATCGTGGTGGGCATTTCCAACGGCACTTACGCCATCGCTCCCATCATAAAGCTGGTCTTTTCCAGCCCGCCTCCTGTGGGTGAGTACTCGGCCACCGTCACTTTTACCCTCATGGCCCAGTAGGACTCCGCCTCCAAGCGGCCCCCTCCGGGGGGCTGCTTTTTGCGCTTTTTTTCCCCCTTTGCGTGCGTTTCTTGGGGGTGCACCCCGGTTTTTCCGCTAGCATGGGGCCATGGCCAGAGGCCTTACGGGAGCGATCCTCGCCCTTCCTTCCACCCTGGTGGTGGCCGTCTTCGCCTGGTGCCCGTGGGGGCCAGCTTCTTCCTCTCCCTCACTTCTTGGACGGGCCTTTCGGCCCCGGAGTGGGTGGGCCTGGAGAACTACCAGGCCCTCCTCCAGGACGGGCGCTTCCACCGCTACCTCCGCCACACCCTCCTCTACGCGTCCCTGGCCGTGCCCCTGGGGGTGGTCCTTCCCCTTCTCCTGGCCCTGGCCCTCCACAACCTGAAGGGCCTCTGGGCCCAGTTCTTCCGCGTGGTCTTCTACCTTCCCCTGGTAACCGGGTGGTGGCCACAGCTCTCCTGTTCCAGGCCCTGGTGGGCCTTTTCCCCTTCAACCCCTTGAGCCGTCCCGAAACCGTTCTGCCCACCCTGGCGGTCTTCAGCACCTGGCAGGGGATGGGCAGCGCCGTCCTTCTCTACCTGGCGGCCCTTTCCCGCCTTCCCCGGGAGCTCTACGAGGCCGCTGCCGTGGACGGCGCCGGGCCTTGGGCCAGCTTCCGCCACATTACCCTTCCCGGGGTTCTGCCCATCGTGGCCCTGGTGGCCGTCCTTTCCACCATCGCCAGCGTGCAGCTCTTTGAGGCGGTCCTCTTCATGACCCGGGGCGGGCCGGGGGATGCCTCTACCACCGTGGCCTACTACGTCTACACCACCGCCTTCCGTTACTTCCGCATGGCTACGCCACCGCCTTGGCCTGGGTCTTGGCCCTAGGCCTCTTCCTCTTGGTTTGGCTCCAGAGGCGGCTGGAGAGGAGGTTCGCCGATGCGGAGGCGTGAGCGCCTGTTCCACCTCCTCCTGGTCCTCCTCCTGGGGGCCTTGAGCCTCTTCGTCCTCTACCCCTTCCTCTGGATGGTCCTCACGGGCTTCAAAACCCCGGAGGAGGCCTACCGCTGGCCCCCCGTTCTTTGGCCCGAGGCCTGGACCCTGGAGAACTACCGCAACCTCTTCTCGGCGGTGCCCGTGGGCCGGGCCCTTTGGAACAGCCTCTGGACCTCGGCCCTTTTGGCCACGGCCAACCTCGTCCTGGGGGCTCTGGCGGCTTACGCCTTCGCCAGGCTTTCCTTCCCGGGGAGGGAGTTTCTCTTTCAGGCCCACGTGCTCTCCATGCTCCTTCCCTGGCAGATCACCCTCATCCCCACCTTCTTGCTGGTGCGGGGCATGGGCCTCGTGGACAGCTTCCTGGGCTACCTCCTGCCTAGCCTCACCAGCGGCTACGCGGTCTATGTTCTCACCCAGTACCTGCGGAGTTTTCCCAGGAGCCTCGAGGAGAGCGTCCTGGTGGACGGCGGCACCTTTTTCACCGCCTTGGTGCGGGTGGTGCTTCCCCTTTCCCGGGGAGCCTTGGCGGTGCTCTGGGTCCTGGTTTTCCTCGCCCACTGGCAGGCTTTCATCTGGCCTAGCGTGGTCCTCTCCTCTCCCGAGCGCCTGGTCCTTCCCGTGGCCCTCCTTTCGGTGCAGAACCACTACGCCGTCCACATCCCCCTCCTGATGGCGGGCACTACCCTTTTGGCCCTTCCCCCGGTACTGATTTACCTTCTCCTTCAGAGGAGCCTGCAAAACCCCGAACTCTTTTCGGGGTTTAAGGGATAGGAGGTGGAGCGTGAAGAGATGGATTGGCGCATGGCTTTTGGTGGGCATGGCGGTGGCCCAGGTGGACCCCGCCCACGTGGCCCAGGCGGCCAGGCGCACCATCCAGATCGGGGGGGACCTGGCCCAGTGGGAGGGCCTGCCCCGGTACGAGGTGGTGCTTTCCAACACCTTCCCCGCTAAGCCCGTGGGGAGCAAGGGCTACTTTAGCGTGGCCTGGGACGGGGAAAACCTTTACCTCCTGGGGGTGTTCCAGCAGAGGGCCGACACGGTCCGGGCCAACCACCCCGAAGACCACGGTGAGTGGTGGACGGACGACACCATGGAGGTCTTCCTGAAGCCCAACCTGAAGGGGGCGGAGTACCTTCACCTGGCGGCCAACCCCAAGGTACCCGCTTCCGGGCCTACACCTTCACCACCGCGTACCGCACCCATGCCCGAGTGGAGCCCGACCGTTGGGTGCTGGAGTGGGCCATTCCCTTCTCCTCCCTGAAGGTTTCTCCGCCCTCTGTGGGCACGGTCTGGGGCCTGAAGGTGGGCCGAGAGCATCAGGCCGCCTCCGAGTATCCCCTGTGGCCTATGGGGGGTGATTACCACTCTCCCACCAACTTCGGGTACCTCGTATTCGTGGAGAGCCCGGAAGACCCCGCTTCCTGGGCGGCCCGAATCGCCCATCTTTTGGGCCAGGAGTCTCCCTTGGAAAGCCGGCTAAAGGACATCGCCACCTATGCCGTTTACTACGGGGTGGACCAAAAAGAGGCGGAGAAGCTGGTGAACTTCGACCTGGCCATCGTCCAGCCCATCTTGCCCCAGGAAGCCCTCAAGACCCTGAAGGAGGCGGGCGTCAAGGTCCTGGCCTACCTCTCTGTGGGGGAGGCTGAGCCGGGGCAACAGGTGCCCAAGGAGTGGGTGCTGGGACAGAACCCCAACTGGGGGAGCTACTTCATCGATGCACGGCAACCTGGTTGGCAGGAGTGGGTGCTGGGCAGGGCCCGGGAGTACCTGGGGATAGGGTTTGACGGGCTTTTCCTAGACACCCTGGACACCGCGGACCTTTTCCCCGAGGTGGGGCAGGGGCTTGTGGCCCTGGTGAAGAGGCTTCGTGAGGCGTTCCCCACGGCTATCCTGGTGCAGAACCGGGGCTTCCGGCTTCTGCCCGAGACCGCTTCGGCGGTGGACGCGGTGATGTACGAGAACTTTTCCAGCATGTATGACTTCAAGACGGGCCGATACGTGGCCGTGGAAAGCGACCCTTCTCCGGTCCTCCCCTTCGCCAAGAGGGGCCTCGTGGTCCTGGCCATGGACTACGCCTTGCCGGAGCAGGAGGACCTGGTGGTACGCGACTACGTCCGGGCCCGGGAGTTTGGCTTCGTCCCCTACGTTTCGGTGATCCGGCTTGACCGGGTTTTCTTGCACAACCCCTAGGAGGAGGTGCGCTATGCGAAGGATGGTAGGGCTTTTGGTGATGTTGGTTTCGGCCTTGGCTCAGGTGCAGTACGCCACCTGGGACGGCACGCGGCAAAAGGTGGACGAACGGCTTCTCAAGGCCTTCACCGAGGCCACGGGCGTCCCGGTAGCCTACAACCTGGTCCCCTGGGGTACCTACTGGCAAAAGGCCTCGGCCATGGTGGCCGGAGGAACCACCTTTGACGTGATGTGGATGAACCTGGACAACTTCCCCTTCTACGCTTCCCAGCGGGCCTTGGCTCCCATTCCCCTTTCCTCCGAGGCCAAATCGGCGCTGCCCCAGGGGGCGCTTTCCCTCTACACCGTTAGGGGAGAGGTTTTGGGGGTTCCCTTGGGGCCTCAGGTGGTCACCGTGTACGTAAACCGCAAGCTCTTCCAGGAGCGGGGTGTCCCCCTTCCCAAGGACGGGTGGACCTTTGAGGAAATGCGGGAGGCCGCCAAGCGCCTTACCTTTACCCGGCCCGACGGGAAGAAGGTGTGGGGCATAAACGCTATGGACCTGCAGGTGGACAGCGAGTACGGCATGGCCTTCTACTACTCCAACGGCGGCGCGGGCCTTATCCGCAAGGTGGGGGACCGCTACGAGGCCAACCTGGACCAGGTCTTCCGCGAAACGGCCCAAAAGCTTTTGGACCTCATCTACGTGGACAAGGTGTCCCCCGGTCCCCAGGAAAGCACCCTCCAGGGTTACCAGCTTTTCCAGGCAGGGCAGATGGGCATTTACGTGCTGGGCTCCTGGATGACGGAGGTCTGGAAAGGGACTCCAGGCCTGGATTGGGCCTTTGCTCCCTTGCCTGTCATGCGGCCCGGCCTAAAGCCCAAGGGGGTCTATAGCGTGCACGCCCTTGTGGTCCCGGCGGCAAGCCGCAACAAGGAGGGAGCCTACAGGCTGGCGGAGTGGTACACCACCAGTGCCCAGGCCAACCGCATCCTGGCCGGGGCAGGCCTTCTGCCCACCCAGGCCGAGCGCTACCGGAGCGTTTACCTCCAGGCCCTGCCCGGGAGAAACGCGGAGGTGGTCTTCCGCCAGCTTCCCGACATGGTGGTTCGCCATGCGGACGTTAGGAACCTGAGCAACCTGCCGGAGGTCTTGGATGCCCTGGCCAGCGCCATGAACCTGGCTTGGACCGGTAACCTTCCCCTGGATAAGGCCATAGAGAAGGCGCGCAACGACATGAACGCCCTTCTCAGGAACAGCAGGCCCCTATGGTAAGGCTGGTGGTGGTGGGCGCCGGAAGCCGGGGCTTCGCCTTGGCCGCTTACGCCCGCCACCACCCCCACCGGGCCAAGGTGGTGGCGGTGGCGGAGCCCCGGCAAGCTTACCGGGAGGCTTTCCAACGGGAGTTCGGCGTGGAAGAGGCCTGGGAGGACTGGCGCGCTCTTCTGGACCGGCCAAGGCTAGGGGAGGGGGCCATCGTGGCCCTTCCCGATCGCCTCCACGCGGAGGCGGCGGTGGCCCTTATGGAGAAGGGGTACCACCTTCTTCTGGAAAAGCCCATCGCCCCCACCTGGGAGGAGGTGGAGCGGGTGGCGGAGGCGCAGAGGCGCACGGGGCGGATGGTGGCGGTGGCCCACGTCCTGCGCTACACACCCTACGCCCGAAGACTCAAGGCGCTTTTGGGGGAGGGGGTTATCGGAGAAGTGGTCTCGGCGCAGCACCTGGAGCCCGTGGGCCACTGGCACTACGCCCACTCCTTCGTACGGGGCAACTGGCGGAGGGAGGGGGAGTCCAGCCCCTTCCTTCTGGCCAAGAGCGTGCACGACCTGGACTGGCTCCTTTTCCTCGTCCCCGGGGAAGTGGGGCGGGTGGCCTCCTTTGGCGGCCTACACCACTTCCGCCCGGAGAGGCGGCCCAAGGGGGCCGGGGACCGGTGTCTCCGATGCCCGGAGGAGGTGGAACGCCGTTGCCCCTTTTCCGCGAGGCGGATTTACCTGGAGGCCTACCGACGGGGAGAACGTGGGTGGCCTTTGGACGTGGTGGCTTTTCCCGTCACCTGGGAGAACCTGGTGCGGGCCCTGGAGGAAGGCCCTTACGGGGAGTGCGTGTACCTGGGGCGAAACGACGTGGCCGACCACCAAGTGGTGGCCCTGGAGTACAAGGACGGGCGTACGGCGAGCCTTCACGTGGAGGCCTAAGCGGGATGCGCTTCCGGGAAACGCGGCTTTTCGGCAGCGAGGGGGAGCTTTTGGGGGATGGGCGGCGCATCCGGGTTTTTCACTTCCTGCGGGGAGAGTCGGTTTGGGACTTGGCTACGGAGCTGGAGGCCTCGGTGCGCACGGGGCACGCCGGGGGGATATGGGGCTTGTGGAGGCTTTTGTGGAGGCGGTGGAGCGGGAAGACCCCTCCCTTCTGGAGCCCTTCGCCGAGGCGGTGGAGGCCCATCGGCTGACCTTCTTGGCCGAGCGGGCCCGCAAGGAGGCTCGGGTAGTGGAGGCATGACCGCCCCAGGATGGTCCAGGCCGAAATGGGGCCCCGGGGGCCTTTCGGGGCCAGGCAAGCGAGGTAAGGGGGAGGTAAGGGAGTGAGGCTGGCCCTGGTGGGAGCTGGGAGCGCAGTCTTTGCGCGAACCCTCTTGGTGGACCTCTTACTGTCGCCCTTGGAGGGCGTCACGGTGCGCTTGGTAGACCCCAACCCCAGGCGTCTGGAGGTTACGCTACGGCTTGGTCGCTACCTCCTCGAGCGCTTTCCCCAAAAGGGGTTTGCCCTCGAGGTCTTAGGGCTTAGGGAGGCCCTGGAAGGGGCAGAGGTGGTCGTTTTGGTGGCGGATGTGGGGGCGAGGAAGCCATCCGCAACGATTACGAGATCCCCCTCCGCTACGGGGTGGACCAGAGCATCGGCGACACCCTGGGCCCAGGCGGCCTGATGAAGTTTCTCCGCCTCCACGCCCTCATGGACGCTGTGGCGGAGAGCTTTGCGGGGGAGCTGGTCCTCAACTACATGAACCCTCTGAGCGCGGTGACCGCCTACCTCCTCAGGAAGGGGCTTCCTGCCCTCGGCCTCTGCCATTCCGTGGCCGAGACCGCCAAGACCCTGGCCCGCTATCTGGGGCTCCTCGAGGGGGAGCTTACCTACCTCGCCCTCGGGGTGAACCACCTCTCCTTCTTCCTCCGGCTTTCCCGTGGGGAAGTGGACCTCTACCCCCGCCTCCGCACCCTCGCCCAGGACCCGGCGACTTGGGAGCTGGACCCTGTTCGTTTTGAGGTGCTCCGGGTTTTCGGGCTTTTCCCCACGGAGTCCAGCGGCCACCTTTCGGAGTACCTGCCCTACTTCCGAAAATCCCCTGCCCTTTTGGCCCGCTACGCCCGGCCGGGCTATGGAGGGAGAGCGGGTTCTACGCCAAGAACCACCCTCGCTTTGTGCGGCAGGCCGAGGCTCAGGTGGAGGCTTGGCTCCGAGGGGAAGGGGCCTTGGAGCGAAGCGGGGAATACGCCAGCCAACTCTTGGAGGCCTACTACCTGGGGGAGGAAAAAGAGATCTACGCCACCCTGGCCAACCGGGGGCTTGTGCCTGAGCTCCTGGACTTCGTGGTGGAGGTACCCGTGCGGGTAAGCCGGGGAAAACTCACTCCCCTTGGGGGTTCCCTGCCTCTAGGTCCCGCGTCCCTGTCCCGACATGCCCAGGAGGTGCACGCCCTTTGGGTGGAGGGGCTTCTGCAAAAAAGTCCAGAGCTTCTCCTCCAAGGGCTTGCCCTGGACCCCCTTACCGCCGCGGTGCTGGATTTGAGAGGCGTGGAGGCTCTCTTTCGCGACCTGGTGCAGGCTCACGCCCCCCTTCTGCCTCCCTTTGTCAGGACTTGAGAGGCCGTCACCCACTCCCTCGCCTACATTCCGCACCCCTCCTCCTCCCGGGTACGATTTTGGGGTGGGAGGGCTTCTTCCCTGGGGCTGGGGCTCGAGGTGGTGGCCCGTCTCTACGCGGGGGTGCGAGGGGTCTGAGTGCGGGAGGGGGATGCTTGGCCCGAAGGGTCAACACATTCCTTCGTGTGCTACCTCATAGCTCCACTCCGGCTCTCCTCAGGAGCACCCGGCTACGTATGAGGTTGTGAACAAGCGTCAGCGGAGCTACCTTGCGGATGAGGTTCACCCGGGCTACCA